>JAGHBD010000008.1 GCA_021161135.1 Thermoplasmata archaeon | reverse complement strand
TAATGGAAAAACATAATATAACGAAGCTGCCAGTTGTTGATGATGGAAAAATAGTTGGCATAGTTACGGACAACCAAATAGCTGACAAACTCGGCAGCATAAGGAGCAAAGGCGTTCCAGCGGCGAGGATGCATGCCTCGTCGGTAATGGAAAAGGAATTTGAGACGATTTCACCTGACACCAAAATTGTGGATATTTTGAAAAGCGTGGGTGAGCCCGGGCCTACGATGCTACCCGTAGCCATAGATGGAATGCTTGTAGGGGTTGTTACAAAAGCCGATTTGCTGCCTCTCGTAAAAAGTGAGGAAAGCATAAAGGAAATAATGACAACAAACGTCATAACTGCACATCCTGAGGATCGCGTTATCCACGCCCGCCGCCTCATGCTGGATAACGACATTGCCCGCCTGCCTGTGGTGGAGAATGGAAAGGTTGTGGGTATAATATCTGATAAGGAGATAGCTTTCGCTTTCGCTTCTATAAAGAAAAGTGTTAGTTTGGGGCAGCAGCATAACAGGATAAGGAATTTGCTGGTGAGAGATGTTATGAAAACACCAGCTATAACGGCGAGAGATAATATATCAATTAAGGATGCTGCACAGATAATGATGAAGCATGAGGTTGGTTGCCTGCCAATAGTTGGAGGAGATAATAAAATCAAGGGAATTGTCACGAGAACAGATTTGCTACGCCATCTCCTTAAAGAATTAGAGGAGGGGCAGACTTCGTAACCATCCAATATCACTGAAATAAAGCATTCTTATGTCATTTAAGCCCAGCAGAATCATTGCCATTCTTTCTAAGCCCAAACCCCACGCCAGTACAGGCTCCTCAATGCCAAAAGGAAGCGCTACCTCTGGCCTAAAAATTCCTGCTCCACCGAGTTCTATCCATTTTCCTCTCCATTCTACCTCTATTTCGAGAGATGGCTCTGTATATGGAAAATAAGATGGTCGAAATCTGATTTTCTCGAAACCCATTCTGCTGTAAAATTCCTTCAGTATTCCCTTGAGCATTCCAAAATTTGCATCCTTCTCATATATAATTCCCTCTATTTGATGAAATTCTGGAAGATGTGTGGAATCAATGTTTTCTCTCCTGAATACTCTCTCTATGGAGAAAACTTTTGCGGGAGGCTCTGGATTGTTGGCTAAATAGCGGATTGTATTTACTGTTGTATGTGTCCTAAGCAAAGCCCTTTTTGCCTCATTTTCATCGAACCTATAACCCCATCCTTTTGAGCCAGTTTCTCCTCCATCTTCATGAACTCTTGCAATTTTTTTAAGAAGAGAATCATCTATTTCAAAAGTGCTAGGTTTTTTGCAGTAGAAGGTATCCTGCATATCTCTGGCAGGATGATCCTGTGGGATAAATAAAGCATCCATATTCCACAAGCATGATTCAATATAACTGCCTTTTATCTCCTTGAAGCCCATTTCAGCAAAAATCTTTCTTATTTTTTCAATGAGTTGCGTCAACGGATGCAATTTTCCAGGATATATAGAAGGAGCAAATGCTTTAACATCATATTTTCTGAATTTTTTCTTCTTCCACTCTCCACTCCTTATTATTTCAGGTGTTAGCTGCGAAATTTCCTCTTCAATGGTTATTCCTTTCCTGACAATCTCCCATCCTTTATCAGTTAAAACAATCGTCCTCTCAATCTTTTCCTTTTCTCTTATTGCCTCTCTCCTTTTGAGAATGGATGCAATTTCTTCTTCTATAGCTTCTCCTCTCTTTATTGATTTGAGAGCTTTTTCCTCCTCCTGCTCCCTGCTCGCTTCTTCCTTTCCCTTTTCAGTAGTTACCAGTATTTTTTTCCCATCTCTTTTTAATATATCACACCATCCCTTTCTTTTTGCCCATCCTATAGCTATAGCTGCCTCCTTTTTCCCCATCTCCTTTTCAATTTCCTCAATGCTTTTCCCATCATATTTGGCAATCAAAATTTTCTCTGGCAATCCTTCCTTTAAAAATCTCTCGCCTTCCTTGGTAAGCTCATATTCCTTTATTAGCCTTTCCTCCATTCTGACAAGCCCTTTTGATTGGAGCCATGATGCAGCATTCATGACTTTCACAAGTTCCATTTCAATTTCCTCTGGCTTTGCTCTTCCTTCCTTTTCCTTCAAAAGCAGAAGAAGCTGTTTTTCCATTGGTGAAAGTGCTTCCATCAATTTGTATTGAAGGACAATATAAATTTATTTTCTTTCTGCTTTTAATCCTTAAGGCAAGTTTTTATAAATATCGCCCTTTTATTATAGATGAATACGGTACTCACTCTTACTCTAACCATTTCTCTCGCCATTGCAGTATTTAATGGAATAGAAGGGGGAAACAACAGTGTTACATATGATATTCCGGTTGGAAAAGGAGACTATGTAACAGGAGCAGCCGAGCAAAACAGTTATGATTTAGAGTGGCTCAGCAAGTTCAAAATAGTTCATATTGGCCCCATAGAGGAGCCGCTGAATCAAGGAGCCATTGAATATTTAAGAATGAATGGTGTTGAAATTATACTTGCGGATGACTGGCTCCCTGCTGGTTATTATTATCCAGATAATAACACCCCGTTTATGGAGTGGGTATATGAAAACAGGTACGAAGTAACCCTTAATCCAGATGGCCCTTTTCCCCATTGTTGGGAAAATGGATATGATTGGAAAGAATATTATTTTGATTTTGCTGTAGAAAGTCTTGTGTATAAGAGGGCAGAGTACATTGTGGATGGACTCAAAAAGTGCGGTTATGACGGAATATTCTTTGACTGGGGGAATGGTTTATTTTTGAGAGAGCATGGTTATGAAAGCATAAATGCTACCTATTATTCACGCCATAGCATACCTTATAGTGAGGCAGCAGCAAATTTTATTTCTCGTTTAAGAAAGATGTATCCGGAGATAATTATAGAAAATAATCAAGGGTATAGAGAGGCGGAATATTATCTGCCCGTCCTCGACTATGATATGGCCGAAAGCTACATTACAGGTTGCGATTACTATGGGAAAAAACTGTATGTTGATGGATATGGATTAATAGAAGTACCCGAAACAGTATATTATCCGGTAAGCATCGATGAATTTCACGGAAACTTAAATGATACATTGTATTATGTAAATTATCTCTGTGAGTTAAAGGAGAAATATGGGAAAGAACATTTTAGAAAAATAGTT
>JAGHBD010000112.1 GCA_021161135.1 Thermoplasmata archaeon | reverse complement strand
GGCTTGAATAGCCTATAATATCAATTGGAGGATTTTTCTGCTCTCCATATCTGGTTATTTCAATATCATATACCGTCGCCCTTATCTTTGCTTCTCTGCCTCCTGTATCAAAAATCCATTTGCCTTGTGCAGCTAAATCTGTAAGAACTCTTTCGTGATATGGTATATCATGCTCTGCTGTGTATAATCCGAGCCTAAAAACTTTATCACTCATTTCAGGCACATTTCCAGGATGTTTTGTGTACACCCTAAATACTTTCCTTTTTATGGATGGGTTCCAGAAAGAAGAATATTCTTCTATATCTCCTATTCTTTCCACTCTGTTGTCATTCCCTATTTCTCTTATCACCATTGCCTTTGCATCTCTTGCATCCATATGGCTTGGAACTATGACTAGGAAATATGGACGATGCATTTCCTCAACCTTCTGAATCCTTCCTTGCCAGTAAAGGTGAGTTGCTGAAGCGTTGATTAGCATGCTAAAATAAAACGACACAACTTATAATCTTTTACCCCTCCTGCCAAACCTAAATTTTTGCAAACAAAAACGAGGCTTAAGGTGAGCGATATCTATAAATATTACGATGGCATATTCCCTCATGCCAGCAAAAGTAGATGAGGGATGCTGTGTTGCATGTGGAATGTGCGCAGAAGAATGTCCAGTTGGTGCAATAACAATCGAAAGCGTGGCTGTTGTAAATGAAGACGAATGCATAGAATGCGGACACTGTGTGGAAGTTTGCCCGAACGATTGTATAACCCTTTAAAATGAGAGAAAAAGTGGAAAAAGTTCTGGAAGAAATTCGCCCAGCCCTCCAGGCAGATGGCGGCGACGTCGAACTCGTAGACGTGGATGAAGAGCATGGAGTTGTTAAATTGCGCCTTACAGGTGCATGTGCAGGCTGTCCTTTTTCAACAATGACTCTGCAGATGGGCATTGAAAGGGTATTGAAACAAAAAGTGCCGGAAGTAAAGAGAGTGGAAGCTGTTTAACTCTTCCCACAAATTTTCTTTTTTATCTCTTCATAATCCTCTGGATTCAACACATACGAATATTTTTTACCCCTTACTTTTATTCTCACAATGTTTTGCCAGTCGTTGAAATAAACCTTCTCTATTTCCTCCCATGAAAAAATCAGGCTGCCTTCTTTCATTTCTACGTCTTTTATCCAATTTTTATCTATTTTCGCCTCCATTCCTGCAAGAACATTGGGAATATGTGTGGTAAAGGCGATGCCGCCAAGAAATGCAAGAGCAAACTTTTTTAGAGAAAATTTGCTTCGAAATTTTCTCACAAAAGCACTTATGAAGCGATGCTTAGTTAAGACAATAACATGCAGTTCATCTGGCAATTTTACGGCAACATATTTTCCTATTATATCCTCCACAAATACAAATTATGTGCATATTTTTATATGCTGTGTTGGAGATATTATTCCCAACTCAATTACTTATAATTTAACCATGATTTGTATATCCATTACATTTGTACCTGTATATCCTGTGAAAATTGCATCTTTCATTTTATTGAAGAATTCATAGGAATCATTATTCTCAAGATATTTTTCAATATCAAGTTCCTTTTCCTCCGCTTTTTTGTAACTGTATCCATCTGCTATTGCTCCCGCTGCCGGGCTATTTCCATCTATGCCATCTGTTCCACAGGAAAGCATCACAATGGCTTCATTTGCCAGTTTTTTTATGGCTGCGAGCACCATTTCCTGATTACGTCCTCCTCTTCCTTTTCCTTTAACATTAACAGTTGTTTCTCCACCTGTTATTAATACAGTATGATGCCTTGGATAATATATTGCATATTCTGCGAGATTTCTTCCCATTTCTCTTGCCTCTCCTCTTAAAGTAACAGAAAGCACCTTTGCATGATATCCCATTTCCTCTGCAATTTCTTTAGCATATTTACAGGCAAGAGATATATCGGCAATAATAATATTTACAACATTATCCAGATTTTTTGGTGTTTCCTCAATTTTTCCTTTTATTCCATCCTTTATTACCTTCATCACCTCTTCATTTTTTACTCCATATTTCTTCAAAATTCTCAATGCATCATGAAATGTTGTTGAATCGGCTGAAGTGGGGCCAGAGGCAATAAACTCCACAGGATTTCCTATAATGTCAGAAATTATAATGGAAACAATTTTCGCCCTAGTGAGCTTTGCCAGCTGCCCCCCTTTTACATATGATAGGTGTTTTCTCACAGTATTAAGCTCTTCTATTGTGCATCCCCTCATCATCAACTGATTCATAACATCTCTCAAGTCTTCAAGAGATACACGCGGCTTGCACAGCAGAGCAGAGCCACCCCCACTTATTAATGATATAATCAAATCATCCTCATCAGCCTCCTTTAGCAGTTCAATTACTCTTTCTGTCGCTTTTATATTTTCAATACTCGGATACGGATGAGCCCCCCTGTAAAGTTTCACCCTTTGCAACTCCACATTTTCAGGTGAGATTATGATTCCGTCATCAAAAGTAATAATCTCCTCCATACTCTTTGCCATCGCCGCCGAAGCCTTCCCAAAGCCAATAAGAAATATCCTTTTGTATGGAAGGAGATTTATTCTTTTTCCCTTTATCATCAAACTATCTCCAAATATTTTTACATGAGATTTTATAAGATTATAACCATTCATTTTCTCAAGAACCTCATCGAGTATCGTGAGAGCATCTCTCCTTGTTCCTCTATACTTGGCTATGGTATTCTCAACGAGCTCACTAAAATTTTTAATCACATGAAAAGAATAAATAATGCTATTTGAATTTTATACATGCTTCGCCTTTTGGAGAGCTTTTCATTTGTTATTTCATTGGCTATAGTTGCTGGTGTATTAATTGGAGGATTTCCAGCATATGGAAATGAGATAGCAACTCTCGCCCTTATTATAGCAATGACTCTTTCAATATCAAATATACCATTTAAAGTGAAGGCTAAAGAGATAAAACATGTATTTGTCGCATTTCTCCTGAATTATGGTCTCCTCTCCGCCTTCATAATATTTCTCGGTTATTTAATGCACGACTATTTTGAAGGCTTTATTGTAATGGCTGCCGCTCCCCCAGCAATAGCAATTGTACCTCTTTCGTCGATCTTGAAAGGAGATAGGAGGCATTCTCTCTTTTCGGTAATTTTCCTTTATATCGGTGCAATTTTTATGATGCCTCTCATAATATATTTCTTTCTTGCAAAGGAAGTCAATTCCGTACTGCTTGTAAAAAATGTTATCCTCCTCATTTTATTCCCAATGTTGCTTTCCCGCATCATTTATGGAAAAATTGAAGAGAGGAGAAGCAGAATAATTACGAATTTTTGCTTTTTCCTTCTTGTATTCTCTGTCATCGGAAAAAATCGACAGTTTATTTTTGAGGAAGTTTCTTTGCTGCTTTTCCTCTCTATAGCCATGGCTTCAAGAACCATCGGTATTGGATTAATTGTGAAATCTATAGCCAGTAAAATGGGCATCGAAAGAAGCAAAATAGTAAATTATACCTTATTTTCTTCTTTCAAGAATGAAGGGCTTGTTATGATTATTTCCTCTTCTCTTTTTAGCTATGAAACAGCTCTTCCAGCTGTAATTGCTCTCATCTTCGAAATGATATGGATATGCTGTATGGAGAGCAAGATTATTTAAATAATCTACCCATAATGGATACGTGATGAGATGGGGGATTCCATTTCTCATACTTGTAATACTTAGCATTGACTTATGGAATTGGAAAAAAGCTAAGCCCTTCTTCTTAGCAATGCCCTACTGGATGTGGTATGTGGTTTCGATAGTGTTGCTAACTGCAGCATTTTATGCAGTGTTTGCGAAATATGGGTGGAGGGAAGAGAATGATTGAATTTCTTGTGGCATATTTTGCCATACTGATGTTAATTGCTGTTATTGCCAGAAGAAAAACGATAGACGATCCAGAGGATTATTTCCTTGCAAATCGAAAATTTGCCTCACCGATTCTCTTTTTCACTCTTGCTGCAACCAACTTTTCTGCCTTTACATTTCTCGGTTTTGCAGGAAAGGCATATACAGATGGTGTAGGGCAGTATGGCGTTATGGCATTGGGCACATCTTTCATGGCTATAATGTTTTATATTCTTGGAAGAAAAATATGGCGTATTGGTAAAGAAAAAGGATATATTACGCCAGGAGAACTTATAGGAGGAAGATATAACAGCAAGGGGTTACAACTCCTATTTACGACTATAATGAGTATATTTACGATCCCATATCTTGCAATACAGGCAATAGGTGCGGGATACATCCTCCAAATGATTTTTCCAGATATTGATGTAAAATTAGGTGCTATTGTTGTCATGATCATAATATGCTTGTATGTTCTTTTTGGAGGAATGAGAGCAACAGGTTGGACAGATGTTTTTCAAGGTATTATAATGATAGTTGCTATGATTGCTGCTTTTGCTTTTATTGCAAATTCGCTCGGAGGTACATCTCGGGCAACATTACTGGCCTATGAAAGCAATCCTTCCCTTTTCTCACGCCCAGGCCCAAATAACTTTTTTACTCCTCAAATATGGCTCTCCTTTCTAATACTCTGGATTTTTTGCGACCCAATGTTCCCTCAAATTTTCACTCGTTTTTATACTGCAAAAAGCGAAAAATCGCTTAAAACAGCAATGATTCTTTATCCTGTACTAATATCCTTTTTCTTTCTCCTGCCAGTTCTCATAGGCGTTTGGGCTCATGGCGCAGGAATAGAAACAGCCAATCCAGATAATGTGTTGCTGCTCATGGTGGAGAAATATACGCCGCCTGCTGTATTTTCTCTGGTTATTATAGGTGCTCTCGCCGCACTAATGTCAACTGCTGATTCCCAACTTCTTGCAGTATCAACATTACTCACATGCGATTTCTTGGGAAAGAAGGTTGGAAGGAGTAAAATAATAACAGTCATGCTAACAATTTTTGCAGTCGCATTTGTTATTTTTGGATACAATCCGAAAGCAGGTATAATGGGTACGCTTGTGAAAACTACCTTTTCAGGTCTTGTTGTGCTCTTTCCTGCAACCTTTGCGACATTATACTGGTGGAAAGCCACAAAATGGGGTTGTATTTTTAGTATAATTGGAGGAGAAGCAACCGTTTTCATATATGCATTCTATAATCTGCCATCTTTCGGTTTTCTTCCATCCATAATAGCGCTTGCAATATCCTTCATTTTACTTTTCTTTGTTTCATTAATAGAGGGGGAAGGGAAAAAAGGATGGAGGCTCTTGTGGACATAAACCAACCCTTTCCTTCCCCCACCAATATATAGGAAAATATAAATTATTGCTTTCGATGAACAAAATTGCTTCGATGGAACAAATTTATATACTCTCCTTGGATTACTATAAAACCAACCCTTTCCTTTTCCCATAATGCTTTTAATTTCTATTCTTTTAAACTGTTATGAAGGTATTTGCAGATTTTGTTGAAGTGAGGAGTGAGAGAAGAGGAGAGTATATTGATATAACGACAGAAATAGAAAAAATGATTGATAAAAGCGAAGTGAAAAATGGTGTGGTTATAATACATGAATTGCATACCACTGCAGCTCTAACGATTCAAGAAAATGATACTTCTGTGCATGAAGATACAAAAGAGATTATGGACAGGCTAGTACCGCTAGATAGGGAATATCGCCATAGCTATGAAGGAAATGCAAATGCTGTAGCACATATAAAAAATCAAATTTTTGGAAGCAATTTAGCGATACCTGTAATAGATGGAAAAATAGCACTGGGAACATGGCAGCGCATCTTTCTAATTGAGCTTTTCGAAACGAGACATCGGAAGATAGCAGTAAGCATCATAGGAGAGTAAATTATTACATGATGTCTCAGAATCTAAGCGAGGTTGTCGAAAAATTTCGTGAATTTTATATTCCCATCCCCTGTAGGAGGCACAGGGGATGGGAATGAAAAGATGGCAAAGATATGATGCCAGATATAAATTAGGCAACATAAAAAATCTTTACTATTTTGTTCTGGCAAAAGCAAGGAAGTTAGGAGCACCTTTTAGAAAGAAAAGCAAGAGAGGAAGAGATTTTGCAATCTCTCCTTGTGAATATG
>JAGHBD010000047.1 GCA_021161135.1 Thermoplasmata archaeon | reverse complement strand
TGTACATACTATGATCTGACAAAACTTCTTATGCACATCCAATACCTGCATACCACATTCTACCGCCTCCTTCATGCTTATATGGAGGCGGGCTTTAACATGTCATCAACCTCAAACAAACCACAAATTTAAAAACCTTGAAGGCATATCGTTATGATTAAAATGAGGGTAATGGAGAATGAATTGAGGGGCAAAAAGGTTATGAGCAGCGAAGGGCTTTATCTGGGTATAATAAGGAATATAACCGTTGATGTCAATACTGGAAAGCTAATTGATTTAATAGTGGAGCCATCTGACAAAATTGACCCACGCCTTTATCATCAAAATGAGGAGGGCTATCTTCTCTTTCCGTTTGAATCTGTAAAATCTGTAAAGGATGTTGTTGTTTTGAGTGAAGAGTAAGAATGGAAAAATTCTTTATACCAAACAGCGTGGCAGTAATAGGTGCATCCAGCAAAAAAGGCAAAATAGGATATGAAATTTTAAGGAATGTTCTCAGTAGCGGGACAAAAACATATCCTGTTAATCCTAAAAGAAAGGAGATTTTAGGTCTCAAATGCTATCCAACTGTCGAAGATATTAATGATGAGGTAGATCTTGCGATTATTGCTGTCGATGCTAAAAGATGCATCGATGTTATAGAAAGATGTGGAAGAAAGGGAATAAAATACGCCGTTGTTATATCCGGTGGCTTCAAAGAGGTGGGAAGAGAGGATTTGGAAAAATCAATGGTTGAAATAGCGAGGCAATATGGCATAAGAATAATTGGGCCAAATTGTATTGGCGTTTATAATGGCAGCAATGGCTTCAATACTTTCTTCCAGCGCAACATGCAGCTGCCGCCTGCTGGCAACGTAGCCATATTAACGCAATCTGGCACATTTGGTATTGCCCTCCTTGAAAAATTCGCACAGGAAGGTATAGGAGTGAGTAAGTTTGTTTCATACGGCAATAAAGCTGATGTGGATGAAGTCGATTTAATAGAATATTTTCTCAGCGATGGGGCGACGGAAGTCATTGCCATGTATGTTGAAGACATAGGAAGAAAATTTTTTGAAAGAGATTTTTCGAAGCCAGTTATTATCCTCAAGGCAGGGAGGAGCAAGCTCGGCCAGAGGGCGGCGAGCCTGCATACAGGAGCAATGGCAAGCCGATACGAGATATTCAGAGGGGTGTGCAGGCAGAAGGGTGTTATTGCTGCAGATGATTTTGAGGAGTTTTTTGGTGTGGCAAAAATAATTGCCATGCAGGGATTGCCGAAAGGAAATAAAATAGATATAATAACGAATGGAGCGGGCCCAAGTGTGCTTGCCTGTGATTTCATTGAAAATACAGAGCTGGAACTTGCAGGAGATGTAGTCGATTTGACAGGAAGCGCAACTGCCTCCGACTATATAAAGGCGATAGATGAGAGCAAGGCAGATATAATCCTTCTCACCTTTGTTTTTCAGGATGCACCTTTGGCGGAGACGCTGGATGAATTATATAGAGAGATTGCAAAAAGAAAGAAATTTTTTATAGCACTTGCCATAGGTGGAAGCTTTGTTGAAGAACAGCGTAAAAAGCTTGCCCAGCTTTCCATACCTTCATTTGATGAACCAAGGGTGGCAATAAAATCTTTAAATAGGGTTGTTGAGTATGCGATGAGAAAATGAGGATAGCAGTTATTGATAAAGATAGATGCCAGCCAAAGAAATGTTCGATGGAGTGCATAAAATACTGTCCCCGTGTAAGGGGAGGAGTAAAAGCCATAGAGGTGCCGGAAGGAGAGGAAAAGCCAGTTATCGCTGAAGAACTGTGTGTTGGTTGCGGGATATGTGTTCATAAATGTCCATTTAAAGCGATTCATATTGAAAACTTGGCTGAGGAATTGAAGGAAGATTTGATCCATCAGTATGGCAAAAACGGTTTTCGCCTCTTCCGTCTTCCTTTGCCGAGGAGGGGCAAGGTTGTAGGGTTGCTTGGGGAAAATGGTATAGGGAAGACGACATGCCTTCAAATTTTATCTGGCAAACTCAAGCCAAATCTTGGCAGAATAGAGGAGGAGCCGGGATGGGAGGAGATAATAGAGGAATGGAGAGGCACAGAACTGGCGGATTTTTTCAGGAAAATCGCGGATGGCAATATTAGGGTGAGTTACAAGCCGCAATATGTGGATAAGCTTTCTTCTTATAAAGGGAGTGTGGCTGAATTTATTGATGAAATGGGGGTAAAAGGGAGGGGGCTGGAAGAAATAATGGACAGGAAGATGAGCGAGATTTCTGGAGGAGAACTTCAGAAAGTTGCCATAACAGTTGCAATGGAGAAGGAAGCAGATATTTATTTCTTCGATGAACCTTCATCATATCTTGATATAAAAAATAGGCTTGAAATGGCTAAGAGAATAAGAGAGCTTGCGGAAAATAAGATGGTGGTTGTTGTTGAGCATGATTTGGCTGTGCTTGATTTCCTTGCAGATATAATACATATTCTGTATGGTAAGAAAGGGGTCTTTGGCGTTGTGGCGGGAGCAAAAACGGCAAGACATGGTATAAATCTTTACCTATCTGGCTATCTCAAAGAAGAGAATGTGAGATTTGGAGAGGAGATAAAGTTCGAGAAGCATCCTCCTCGCCAGCTTGAAGAAAAGGAGGTGCTCGTTTCCTTTAAAGGTCTTAAGAAGAGTTACAATGGTTTCATACTGGAAGTTGAATCTGGAGAAATTTATAGAGGAGAAGTTGTGGGCGTGGTTGGACCAAATGGAATAGGAAAAACAACTTTTGTTAAAATGCTTGCAGGCGTTATAGAGCCAACTGAAGGGGAAATAGATGCAAAGGTAAAGGTGAGTTACAAGCCACAATACATAAAGCCAGTTAATGCAACAGTGGGAGAACTCTTTGAGAGCAATAAAGAAAAATTTCATTTACTATACGATAAAGAAATACTCAATCCTCTTGGCATAAAAGACCTCTTTGATCGCCATTTAGAAGACCTTTCAGGAGGAGAACTTCAAACGGTGGCAATAGCATTTTGTCTCAGTATGGAGGCAGATATATATCTCATTGATGAGCCATCTGCCTATCTTGATGCAAAACAAAGAATGAAAGTGGCGAAAACAATGAAGAGAATAATGGAGAAAGAGAATAAGGCAGCGCTTGTCGTTGAACATGACGTTTATTTCATAGACATGGTGAGCCAAGCCTTAATGGTGTTTTCGGGTGAGCCAGGGAAAAGGGGGGTGGCGAGGGGGCCATTTAGCCTGCGAGAAGGAATGAATTTATTCCTAAAGGATTTGGGCATTACGTTCAGGAGAGATGAGGAAAGCAACAGGCCGAGAGTGAATAAAATTGGCTCAACCCTCGACAGGCAGCAGAAGGCTATAGGAGAGTATTATTATGAACTTTAATCTGCTGGAGGTAAATAAATAATAAAAGCTGTGCCTTTTGGCTTCGCATCTTTTACTTCTATCTGCCCTCCATATCCCTCAATAAGCTTCTTAACGAGATATAAACCTAAACCACTTCCTTTGCTTTTCTTTCCTTTTACGCCCGGATCAAAAATTCTTTTCTTTTCTTCATCTGGTATTCCTTCTCCATTATCCTCAATCACTACCCTATACATCTTTTTTTCATCATCAAACCCTCCGTATATTTTTATCTTATTACAGCCTGAATGAATGATGGCATTATGAATGATATTTGAAAAAACATTTTCTATAAGAGAATTTGCCATCACTTTGCCTTTTACCGGCATATATTCAATTTCTATTCCATTGCCCTTAGCATGCTGTGTATGACTCTCTATCACTTTTTTCAGCACTTCATGCAAATCCATCGGAACTTTCTTTTTTTCTCTGCTTGCATGCAATTTTCTTATGGTGTCTATAAGCTGATTCGATGCTTCTAAAGCTTTAAAAACATCAGCCAGTATATTTTTCTGCTCCTCATTTAAAGGGGTATCGTTCAATATCTCAAGATTTCCTTGAATAACGGTAAGTTTATTGGCAATATCATGGCGCAGCAGAGAATTATAAAATTCTCTTTCCTCCTCTGCCTGCTTTCTATCCGTAATATCTCTGTAGATGCCAAAAATACCAATTTGTTTGCCATCTATAAATATTGGAGCGCCAAGAATAGAAACTGGCACGAGAGAGCCATCTTTTCTTTTTCTTACCCCCTCGGCTTTTATGACTTCCCCACCCATTACCTTCTTAGTTATTTCTCTCCCTTTTCTTTCTTCTTCTGGAGGAAGTATGAAATCATCTATATTTTTCCCTCTTAACTCTTCTATTGAATAACCAAATAAGTTTCTGAATGCTCTGTTTATGTCCATGACCCTGTGTTTTTCATCAAGAGAAACGATAGCTTCAGGAGAACTTTCAAAGAGTGCCTGAAAATATGTTTTTTGTCTCCGAAGCTCCTCCTCCATCCTCTTTCTTTCGCCAATATCTCTTATTGTTATGAAACATCCAATGATTTCATTGTTCCATTTTATGGGGGAGGCATTTATTTCCCCGATGATTTTCTTTCCCCCGCATACAAATGTTGCCTCTAATCCCCTAATAGTATTGCCTTTCCGTAGCACCTCCTTACATTTTTCCTCGCATTCCTCTCTATGATTTTCAGCTACAAATTCAAAGAAATTTCTACCGAGAATTTTGTTTTTGGGTATGTCAAACATTTTACAGAGATAATCGTTTGCATATTCAACTCTCCTTGCCCTATCAACAATACATATTCCTTCTGTTGCTGTCTCCGCCAATATCCTAAAATCAATTTCTGCAGGAGTCTCCACAGGAAGTTTGAAACGAACAATGGCATATAGTATAAGGAGGAGGGTCAGAAAATCGAGGGTGGAGCCGAGAGGAAATTGAGCCATATTAAGCATTTCTTCCATTACAATATAGCTAAGGAATGAAAAAACGGCATTTGATGGAATGGCTATGAGTATGTATAAACTCTGTCTTTTCTTTACTCCTACATTCTCCTTATAATATCTGTA
>JAGHBD010000057.1 GCA_021161135.1 Thermoplasmata archaeon | reverse complement strand
GGAGTAAATCTCCATAAGGAGTGGTTGTGGTTGATAGGAAGTATCGAGGTTTCCATTCATTCCATCCTACATCATAATTTCTGTTGAGGTTTACGCCTTTCAGAATAGGAAATAAATTTTCACAGATGGTTTTTAAAAAATATAGAAGAAATTGATATCCTGGTTTTTCATTGCCATGCTGTCCGCCCATGAAAAGAATTTCCGCCTCATTTTCATCAGTGCTTACATTGTCCGATATTTTGATGACATAGATGTTTCTTCCTCCATATGTTATTCCAATGGAATAGAATGTCATAATATGTGCGTATTTATTGTGAAGGTTTTCAAGAAAATTCTCCATCTCTTTATACGAGTAATAATGGAAAATGTGGTCACACGTGGAATAATGTGGGAGGAAAAGTAAAATCGTTACTAAAAGGAAATCTTTTTCATAACATAAAATCGATACTTATTTTAAAAACATTCTATTGGATACCATGCTCATAAGATTTGCCCGTATTGATGATGCTGAAAAAATAGCAAAGAATAATGTAGCTCTTGCAATTGAGTCGGAAGGAGCTAAGATAGATTACGAAATAACATTTGAAGGTGTGAAAGAAGTTATAAAAGATGAGAACAAGGGATTTTATATAGTTGCGGAAGAGAATGGGGAGATTATAGGACAGCTTATGGTGACATACGAGTGGAGTGATTGGAAAGCGGAAATGATATGGTGGTTGCAAAGTATTTACGTTAAGCCAGAGTGGAGGAGAAAAGGAGTTATGAAGGCAATGCTCAAAAAAGTATTAGAAATTGGGAGAAAAAAAGAGGTGAGAAGATTTCGGTTATATGTTCATGAAAAAAATGATAGAGCAAAAACAGCATATGAAAAAGTTGGAATGAAAAAGACACCATATATCATATATGAATTTACCGCTTTAGAATAAAATTTCCTCCCTCAATTCTTATTGCTTTCCCATTTATGATTGCATCTGCTATTTTATAGCGGGCACTTTTCAAATCATTCCATAAAGCTTTTTGCGATATGCCCATTCTCGCTGCCGCCTCGTGCTGTGTTAGACCGAGATAATCCACGAGACGAAAAGCCTCAAATTCTTCAACATGCAAAACAACCACACCCCTATATGGAACATTGGGAATGTAATAATTGGCTGGAGGCAACCGCTCAACCCACCTCCGACATCTTCTTCTCCCGGGCATTATGCTAATAAGGAAAAATTTATATAAAATTTTGGCAAAAAATTTATATATTTCTTACTATATACTCTTCGTGATAAAAATGCCATGGGGAAGAGGATTTGGCTGGGGCTGGTACGGCTATGGATGGATGCCATGGGCAGGATGGGGAAGAGGTAATCCATATCCATTCTGCAGAAGATTTCCTTGGCTACCAAGAGGCTGGTGGCGTATGCCATATGGATATGCATATCCATACTATACACCATATACAGCATATCCATGGTATCCATACTGGCAGTATTATCCATGGTAACACCCCTCTTTCCTAAATTTAAGGAGGTGATAGAATGAAAATAGTTGTGGCAACAAATACAGGCGGGCTGGAAGATAGTGTATCTCCTGTTTTCGGAAGATGCCAGACATTTACAGTGGTGGAAGCGGAGGGAAATGAAATTAAAAGAACGGAGGTTATCCCCAATCAGTTTGCCGCCGCCGTTCATGGAGCAGGTATACAGGCAGCACAATGGGTAGCAAGTCAGGGGGCGAAAGCAGTTATAGCAGGCAACTTCGGACCAAATGTAACGAACATATTACAGCAGGCAGGAGTGGAAATGGTGGTTGCACAGGGAATAGTAAGAGAGGTGGTTGAAAAATATTTAAGGGGAGAGTTGAGTTCTTCACCTTCTCCTCCTTCTTCTCCTCCACAGCCATATTATCCACAACCTCAGCCAACATATCCGCAACCATTCCCATATCCTCCCTACTATCCGCCTCCATACTACTGGCCATCCCCACCCCTACCGCTGAACAGAAATGAAGAAATAAGGCTGATTGAAGAGGAATTAAGGAGGATAGAGGATACATTGAATGCGATAAAGAGGCGACTGGAAGAGCTAAAGGGTGAGTGAAATGGGCATGGGTGCAGGAAGGGGCAGAGGAAGAGGAGCAGGAAAAGGGGGACCGCCAGCGGAATGCATTTGTCCAGCATGTGGATATCGCGCTCCGCATCAGCCAGGCGTGCCCTGCCGCCAGATGAGATGTCCGAGATGTGGAGCGCCAATGGTTAGAGGATAAAATGAAGGTGGCTTTTCCAACAAATGGCTATAAAGGCTTAGATGATGAAATAGCGGAGCATTTTGGGAGGGCGCCAACATACACAATAGTAGATACAGATGGTGGAGTAAAGGTAGTGGAGAATACAAGTGAGCATATGGGTGGTGAGGGATATCCCCCCGAGATTCTGGCAAGAGAGGGCGTAAGTGTATTGATATGCAGTGGTATAGGAAGGAAGGCATTGAGTATGTTTCAGGGCTACAAGATAAAGGTATATATTGCTGGCAGGAGAAAGGTTAGAGAGGCTTTGCAGGATTTCATGGACGGGTTGCTCAAGGAAGCATGTATAGATGATGGATGCGTGCATTAAATGATTATTTCTGTAGCATCTGGAAAAGGAGGGACAGGAAAAACAACTGTTGCCGTCAATTTAGCAATAGCAAATAACGCAATCCTTTATGACTGCGATGTTGAAGAGCCGAATGCAAATATTTTTGTAAAGGCTCCTCTGGAAAAAATAGAAGATGTTGCCCTGATGAATCCAGTTTTTGATTTAAATAAATGTACATTCTGTAAAAAATGCTCAGAATTCTGTAAATACAATGCTATCGCTGTTTTATCCTCGGATATTCTTTTCTTTCCTGAATTATGTTCAGGGTGTGGAGGATGTAAAATTGTTTGCCCTCACGATGCTATATCAGAAGGGGAAAGAAAAATTGGAGAAATATATCATGGGAATGGATTGATAGAGATATATCAGGGAGTGCTAAACATTGGAGAGGCGAGGGCAACGCCTGTTATATCGCGTCTTAAAAATTATATAAGGAAAGATGGTCTTTCCATTTTGGATGCTCCCCCTGGGAATGGTTGCCCAGCTATAGAAACGATGCATCATTCTGATTTCGTTATTTTAGTTACAGAGCCAACTCCTTTTGGCTTGCATGATTTGAAAATAGCCGTTGAACTTGTCAGAAAATTTGGAATTCTTTTTGGAGTTGTGATAAATAAGTATGGACTCGGAAATCAGGATGTAGAAAAGTTTTGCATGGAGGAGGGAATAGATATTCTTATGAAAATTCCTTATAAAAGAGAGATTGCTGAGATGTATTCAAAAGGTACCCCTCTCGTAAGCAAAAAGGAATGGAAGGAAAAATTTGTGGAATTAAAGGAGGCAATATG
>JAGHBD010000102.1 GCA_021161135.1 Thermoplasmata archaeon | reverse complement strand
CTTTATGCTTTTCCCTGTTGCAGGTGCTGGCTTCGTATCAACGAGTATAGATATAGAGGCAAATAGCCCTCCCCCTATTGGATTAGATGAGAGCGAGACCATAGTTGCCAATGTAACATTAAACTGGGGCTTCGGTTCATTTCTTCCATTACCCGTGGAGGTATATATTGAACTGGAAAATGTGCCAGACTGGCTTTCTGTATATGTATCTCCAAGCAAATTTACAGTCACACCAGATAAAATAATGAGAGGGAGCAAGGGAGAAAATGTAAAGATAACTTTCAAAGCAAACAAAGAGGTGACTGCATTTATTGAATATCCTGTCAAAATACATGCTTACACAAATGGTAGCTTTATACTCCGTGGCTCAGAAGCGACAAAGGAGATATATGTAATGGAAGATTTCGTTGATAACGGGCTTACAATAGAAAAGCCATCAGCGGTGCAGCTATACAGAGGAGAACTTAAGACAGTTTATTTCAATGTAACAAATAACTGTAATGCCCCCATATATATAGAAATTGAGGAGGAAAATACATCAGGCTTTTTACTGAGTTATGATGAAAAAATACCTGTGGAGGCAAAAGGAAAGGCGGCTATACCAATAAAAATCGAAGCAGAGGAATCGAAAGAAGCTGATATACGCCTCCGCTTCAACTATTATCCTCAATTCTCCCCAAGCCAAGAAACTGTAAAAAATTATGAAGAAATACAGCTCACCCTCATGAGCAGAACGAAGCCGCAGGGAGGGGCTCTGGCAGTGGGCATAGTGATAGTTATAATAGTGCTTATCCTATTTGCAATATGGAAGAAAAGAAGATAAGGGAACTCGTTAAAAAACATGAAGAACATAAGTTATCTGGTATCAATTTAGTTGCGTCGGAGAATAGAATTTCTCCCTATGCAGCGGAAATTTTGGCGAGTGATCTTGCTGGGAGATATGGGAATGAATGGTATGGTGGCAGCAAATATGCAATGGAAATTTATGAAACCGTTGAGGAAATGGCTAAAAAGCTATTTGGAACTAAATATGCCTTTATAACTCCTTTATCTGGCAATATATGTAATGTCGCGGCCATTTTTGCTTTCAGCAATTTTGGCGATGAAGTAGCTGGCATACCAAAAGAAAATGGTGGATATCCTTTTGGATATGAAAAATTTGGGAGAAAATTTTATCCATTGCCAACGAAAGAATATTTCATAGATGAAGATAAGCTCGGCAACATAAATAAAGAGTTTCCTCTTATAATGCTTGCATCATCAACGATTCTTTTTCCTCATCCAGTGGAAAAAATCGCTAAAAAATTTAAAGGTATTCTATGTTACGACGCCTCCCATGTTCTCGGCTTAATAGCTGGAGGAAGATTTCAAAAACCTTTAAAGGAAGGAGCTAAATTAATGATTGCATCAACACATAAAAGTTTTCCTGGACCACAGGGTGGAATAATTCTTGCAGACGATGCGAAAGTTGCAGAAAAAATTGCACCATTTCTTCTATTTGATTTCGATAAGGGCATCGGATTGATTGATAATCCTCACATGAATAGAATAGCGGCTCTTGGTGCTGTAATTGAGGAAATGATGGAAAGTGGAAAAGAATATGCATCACAGATTGTAAAAAATGCAAAGTATTTGGCAAAATGCTTGGATGATCTCGGAGTGCCTGTAAAATATAAACATATGGGATATACAGAAAGTCATCAAATATTACTAAACATGAATAAAAGGGAGGCATATGATTATTTCAAAAAACTGGAGAAAAACAGCATATTCATTGATTGTGTGGGTAGAATAGGGGTGGCGGAAGCAACGCATATTGGAATGAAGGAAGAGGAAATGGAAGAGATAGCACATATGATGGCAGAAGTATATAATGGCGGAGAGGTTGGCAAGAGAGCTTCAAAGTTGGCAATGGAATTTTATCTTTAAATGTTTCCAGTAAAAATCAGCTTAACTGGTCCATCGAAACAGTTGATTATGAAGGCTATGTGGGAAGATTTACATCCATTGCCATAGATAGCCACAATAATCCCCATATAAGTTACTGGGATGTTGATAAAGTGATTTAAAATATGCTTACTGGAATGGGGAGGAATGGATAACAGAAACTGTTGATTCAGCAGGCTCTGTTGGTATCCCAACAGCCATGGTTTTGGATAGCAGCGATCATCCACATATTGCTTATCATGATTTCATCAAAAAATGTCTGAAATATGCATATTATGACGGAAGCAAATGGAATATAGAAACTGTTGGAACAGATACAAAACTCTTTGGTCATCTTTCGATAACCCTCGATGAAAATGAAAATCCTCATATTGCATGTGTAGGATATGATGATAATAATACTCTAAAGCATGTCTATTATGATGGCAATAAGTGGCATATAGAAACTGTTGATGGAGGAAATGTGGGATGGTTCAGCATAGGTTCAATATTTGTTGACAATGGAAATATCCACATAATTTACGGAAATGGAAATGAATTGAAACATGCATATTATGATGGCAATAAATGGAACATCGAAACTATTGATGATGCTGAAGGAGAAATTTGTTACCCTGCTGCTGTAATAGATTCAGAAAAGCACATTCATGCATGCTATTTTGTTTATGGAAGCAATGATTCAAAATATGCATTTTATGATGGCGAGTCATGGAATGTGGAAACATTTTTGCCCCATACAGCTACAGAAATGTTTATTGCAGGAACCATTGCTGTGGATTCAAATGATCTGCCCCACGTTGCATTCAACAGATATGTTAAGAATGAGGGAAATGACCAAGGATATGCATATTATGATGGGAGCAAATGGAACGTGGAACTCATAGATACGGAAGGAAATGTTGGAGGGTGCTGGAGTATAGCCATAGATGCCAACGACAACCCTGTTATCAGTTACTTTAACTGGGATTTCGGCGATTTAAAATGTGCGAGGAAAACAGAGAATAATCCGCCATCAAAACCGTTGCAACCTCGTGGATTTAAAATGGGCAAGGTGGGATGGAATTTTACGTATAAGACATCTGCTACCGATGCCGATGGGGATGAACTATACTACATGTTCGACTGGGGTGATGGGAGTATAAGCGGATGGCTTGGTCCATATAAATCTGGAGAGACTGTGAAAGTAAAACATGCATGGAAAGAAAAGAGCACATACATGGTGAGAGTAAAGGCAAAGGATATTCATTATTCAGAGACTCCATGGAGCGATCCCCTGCCAGTTACAATGCCCAAAACCTTCTCCTATAACATCATCAGATGGCTCATTGAACTTATCCTTTGCCCCTTTTCCCTATTTTG
Source organism: Thermoplasmata archaeon (assembly GCA_021161135.1). GTDB lineage: Archaea > Thermoplasmatota > E2 > UBA202 > JdFR-43 > JdFR-43. The sequence goes on along the minus strand of JAGHBD010000102.1, from coordinate 2,637 downwards.
ATTTATACCACATCGGAGAAATTTTCCTCAAATCTTCGACAATCTGAGGGAGAACCCCAAGGAAATAGTCTATTTCTTCCTCAGTATTTTCTCTCCCCAGGGTTACACGCAGCGAGCCGTGGGCGTCTTCGGGCTTTATGCCTGTTGCAAGCAAAACATGCGATGGCTGAAGCTTCTTTGATGAGCATGCTGAGCCTGTTGATGTTGCAATGCCCTTTGAATCGAGCATTAAAACGAGACTTTCCCCTTCTATACCTCTAAAATAAAAACTGGCGTGATTTGGCAGTCTTTTTGTTGGATGACCCGTCAAATACGTTTCTTCTATTTTCAACACTTCTTTTATTATTTTATCCCTCAGCTTCATCATTTTTTCAGCATCTTTTTCCATTCTGCTGCCCGCAATTTCGCACGCTTTTGCAAAGCCAACAATACCAGCTATGTTTTCGGTAGAGGAACGTAAACCTTTTTCATGTCCCCCTCCATGCAAGACTGGTTCAATTTTAACTCCCTTTCTTATATAAAGCGCTCCAACACCTTTTGGTCCATGGATTTTATGTGATGACATGGACAACAAATCCACGTTTATTTTTTTAACATCCACTTCTATTTTTCCAACACTTTGCACCGCATCTGTATGGAATATAATGTTGTTCTTCCTCGCAATTTTTCCTATTTCTTCAATTGGCTCTATTGTTCCTATTTCATTATTTGCGTGCATAATGGAAATGAGGATGGTATCTTCTCTTATTGCCTCCTCAAGCTCATCTATATCAATCAGCCCATATTTATCCACTGGTAAAAAAGTAACTTCAAAACCTTTTCTCTGCAAATAGTGGCATGTTTCAAGTACTGCTGGATGTTCAATGCTACTCGTTATTATATGCCCTTTTCTGTGAAGAAAGGCAATGCCTTTTATTGCAAGGTTGTCACTTTCTGTTCCGCTTCCCGTAAATATTATTTCCTCTGGCTCAGCATTTATCAGTTTTGCAACTTTCTCTCTGCTTTCCTCCAGTGCTTTCCTTGCCTCTCTTCCATAAGCATGGAGGCTGGAGGCATTTCCGAATTTCTCGCTAAAGAAAGGAATCATCGCCTCCAAAACTTCTTTTGCAACCGGAGTGGTAGCAGCATGGTCAAGATATACCTTCATATTACACCGTAATAGTTAAAAAGCTTATAACATTTTCCATTATGAAATTTCGGTGCGAGGAAGCAGCAAGCAAAATACTTCCAGCAATAAGAGCGGAAGTGGCGGTTAAGCTTGCAAAGGATTATGGACTTAAACAGATTGAAATATCCAAAATTTTAGGCGTAACACAGGGAGCTGTAAGCCATTATTTAACAGCCTTTCGTGGCAAGGAAAGAGATATAATAAATTCAAATCCGAAAATAATGAAAAAAATAGATGAAATTGCAAAAATGCTGATAAAAGGTAAATTCGATGAAAATAGTGTGTGTCAGATATGCAGGGAAATAAGAAGATTATCCCCTTCCAATCCTTAACATTTTTTCCAGTGGTTCTCTCGCCCTTTCAATTATTTCCTCACTGAGCTTTATCTCCGGCTTCATTTTTTCCAAGCTCATTATAACCTTTTCCAACGTTATTTTCTTCATTGTAGGGCATACAGCATTTTTTACTGGATAAAATTCCTTATCTGGCATTTCTTTTTTCATTCTGTAGCATAATTCTTTTTCTGTGGCAACAATAAATTCCTTTGCCTTTGATTCCATCGCATACCTTACCATTCCTTCAGTGGATGCAACTTTATCCGCTATATCAATTATTTCCGATGTACATTCGGGGTGAGCCAAAATTTCTGCTTCTGGATGCTTCTTCTTTAATTCAAGCACATCTTTTAGGGAGATGCCCATATGCGTGGGACAGAAACCGGGCCATATTATCATTTCCTTATCTTTGACAAATCTCTTCACATAATTTCCGAGATTTTCGTCTGGTGTGAAAATAACGCCATCGGGCATGCTTTCAACAACCTTAACAGCATTGGCAGAGGTGCAACATATATCACTCACCGCCTTGACGGCGGCACTCGTATTTATATATGAAACGACATCGTAGCCGTATTTTTCCTTCAGTTTTATCACTGACTCCGCATCAACCATCGCAGCCATGGGGCATTTTGCTGTTTCATCTGGAAAAAGCACAACTTTATCCGGATTAATTATTTTTGCCGATTCAGCCATAAAATCGACGCCGCAAAAAACAATAACATCCGCATCTGTCTCTCTTGCCTTCATTGCAAGTGCCAAAGAATCGCCGACGAAATCTGCAACATCCTGTATTTCAGGACGCTGATAATTGTGAGCCAGTATAATTGCATTTCGCTCTTTTTTCAATTTTTCCAATTTTTCCACATTTATTATATCAAAATGGAATATAAATTTTGCCTAAGTTTTGCCTAAGCATTTCGATAAGGCAAAAGCTAAAAATTTCGAGGTTGTCGAAAAAATCAGAATGAATGAAGAAATTGCCATGTATGTGTTTATGTTATGAACAATTGCCATGGCAATTATGTGTTTCATTCTCATTGATTTTTTCTTATATCTCGTGAATAACAGTCTCCTCGTTTCCAATCCTCCAAATATTCCTTCTATTACTCCTCTGAATTTCCTGTAAAGTTT
>JAGHBD010000096.1 GCA_021161135.1 Thermoplasmata archaeon | reverse complement strand
ATCTCTTTTCGTTTGTAATTCATTATTCTATAAATTCCAAAATCCAAATCTTCATTTTCAAACTGGAAAATTTCTCTAAGTTTTGCCTTTAATTTTTCTTTTAATTCATTTTTGTTGTTTGCCATATTCCTCATCCCCTTAATACGATTTCTTTCATATTTTTAAATATTCTTAAGACATTCAGAATTTCTGCTAACACGAGAATATGAGAACTTTTCATTCATATTTTTTGATTTATAGCGAACTCTTTCCATTTCATCTCCCATTATTTTCATGTATTAAATTATTAAAAAGCTTATGCCCTGCAGATGAGTATAAATACTTTTTTATTAGTTTATCATTATTCAAAACTTTATCTATATAATATTTATATAACATAAACTCAGTATATTTATAAACTCAACTAATATATTTTTTCTTGTCGTTTTCGATGATGAAGAGCTTTCCTTTCCTCTTAGCCTTTGCTGCCTTTCTTCGCTGCACCTCATTGAATTCCTCAATGCTTATTATTGCCTCATGCCCTCCTTTAAAAATGAAATCCTCCCATTCCACTAGCCCGCAATAAACTGGATTGGACAGAATGCGGGATATCGTCTTTCTATCCCATCTGCCGCCTTTCTTTGTGCTTATGCCTCGCCTGTTAAGCTCATCAGCTATGTCTTTCATGCTCATGCCACCGATATACATCTCAAATATCTCTCTCGCAATCTTCAACTCCTCTTCTATCCCCCGCAACACTCCGCCATCATATTCATAGCCATAAGGCGCCGGGCTGCCTAAAATGCCGGCTCCCTGCTTTGCCTTCTGGCGCATGCCATCATAGACACGCTCGCCAATCTGCTCGCTTTCCAGCTGGGCAATGCGCTGTATTATATCCATCACAAATCGTCCCATTGCTGTTGAGGTATCCAAACTTTCTGTCATTGAAACAAACTCTTTATTTTTCTTTCGCAACTGCTCCATCATGAGCATGAAGTTTTTGCTATTGCGGTGAATGCGATCCATTTTCATTACAAGCAGCACATCCCATTTATCGATGTCTTCCATCATTTTTTGGTAAGCAGGGCGACGAATATCACGCCCACTATAGCCGTCATCAACATACTCGCCAGCTATCTCCCAGCCTCTCGCCTTGCAGTAGCTACGCAGTTTTTCAAGTTGGCTGTCGAGGCTAAAACCTTCTTTCGCCTGGTCTTCTGTGCTGACGCGAGCATAAATCGCAACTTTTTTTACTTTATTCTCCATTTTATCGTGGCCATCGGACTACCGTTAGCCACAATATTTTGGCAGCATATAAGTTTTATCAAATTTTTCAGGCAAAAGTTTTGGAATGAAATGCTGTCATTGGCTGCATTGCCGGCATGCAAAAATTTTCTAATTTTGCTGAAAACATTATTCAGTTTATGTAGTATCTAAACATCATTTATTTTATCATCTCGATGCATAAACCAAAACAAAATAACCCATTTTTCATTTTGCATTGTGCTCGAAAAAGTGAAGGAAGCAATAAATCCGTATTCTAATCCAGCTGAGAAGTATGACAAGGCAGCGGACTTTTATCACTTAATAATGGGTGTGTGGGAAATAAAGGCAAATAGAGAAGCGATGAAAATGGCTGATTTAAAGCCGGGCGAGATTTTTCTTGATTTGGCAGCAGGTACTGGCTGGGTGTTTAAAAGACTGCTTGGAAAGGCAGAGGGCATAGCAGTCGATTTCTCATGGAACATGTGCAGGCATTGCAAAAATTATGGCAACGTTATTCAGGCAAATGCTCTGTCTTTACCATTCAAAGACGAAATCTTTGATGTAGTCTTCTCCAGCTTTTTGCTCGATCTTTTGCCTTTAAACAAAATCCAGATTGCCATAGCGGAAATGAAAAGAGTCGTCAAAAAAGATGGCAGAATTGTTGCCGTTGCATTAAGCAAAGAAGGCAGAGGCATAGCCAAGGCAGCCCGCATCCTTTACGAAATTTTTTATGATTACTGGCCAACAATAGGCGGCTACAGGGCAAGCAGCCGCCCCATCTATCTGCAGCACGAAATAAAAAAAGCTGGCCTGAAAATTGTTGAAAACAAACTAACAAAAATTCCGCTTTTTCAATTTCCCGTGGAGATATGCATCGCACAAAAGCCATAATTTTGGTTGAAACCCCCCAGTTTCTGTGTGAAATTTGCCATTTTATTAAATGTGATATGATAGCAAATAGCAATAAAAATAAATTAAGGCATACTGTTATTCTCCTATGCAGAAAAGCAAACGACTGCATGACTACATGTTCATAGTCACAGAGAAAATTCTTTCATCCTCTATTCTCCGCCATGCATACATCAAATTTTTTGAGAGAGCAACGCTTGAAGAATTTGAAATGGTTGAAATTGAGGAAGAAGATAAAGTGCTGCATGTTGGTTGCGGGCCTTTGCCAAATACACTCATCACTCTTGCAAAATATGTAAAGGCAGCATACGTTGGCATAGATAAAGACAGAGAGGCAGTTGAAATTGCCAGAAAAATTGTTTCGGAGTATGGGCTAAAAAATGTCGAAATCGAGGAAGGGGATGCGGCATATTACCCTCTCAAAGATTTCGATGTGATAATAATATCATTTGGGGTGGAACCCAAGGAAATAATTTTTAAAAGGTTGAAAGAAGAAACGAAAAATGGTGTAAGGGTTGTTTTCCGCAAAACATGGGATTTTATGGATGCAATATATGGTAGGAAAATAGAGGTGCCGAATGGCTTTAAAATTGTTGCCCATCACAACAGGCGGGATTTGATAAAATCGTATCTCCTCAAAAAAGTTTAACTGAAAACAATATTTAGTATATATAGTATTTATACTAAATAAATTAAGAATACTGTTTTACACAACTTTATTTCTCTCTCGCCACATATATGTTGTGTTTATTCCTTATTATCTCCACATTAACAACATCTCCTATACCTTTATTTGTGTCTGTAACCTGTATTACACGCCCTCTTGCAAATCCAAGCATTTCGTTTTTCATTCTTCCATACATTTCAAGTTTCAGCCTGAATTTTTCTCTCACCTTAAATTTTTTTGGCAGTGCCTTGCACTTCACTATCCCAAAATCCCTCGGATATAAACGCAAGCCCTTCCCCATTTCATCTAATTTGCGGTAAAATGTTTTAAAATCCATGATTTTCACACCCTTCGGCTTCCTTCCGAATTTATATCTCACATATTTCTGCACGCCAAATGGCTTCCACTTTTTGCCAGCACCTATTTTACTCCCAAAATCAATTATTTTTCTGATATCCTCATCGTTATAGCCTGGCACCCATACTGGAGCAAGGAGCAGATCAATCTGGCTTGATGCAATTTCCTCTGCCATCTCCAGAACATGCTCAAGATTATATGATGCCGTACCTGCAAGAATTTTCGCTTTCTCTTCGTCCATTGCATTGAGCGATAAATTTATTCTGTCAAGATGTCGTTCAAGTTTTCTGATCAATTTTTTATTTAGCAACATCCCATTTGTCTGAATAGAAACAATATCAGCAATGTCGTGCAACTTTTTTATCAGTTCCTCAATATATGGATAAAGAAAGGGCTCTCCTTGTCCATCTATGTGAGCTTCGATGCTTAAATTTCTGCAATACTTTCTCTTAAAATCTGCTATTTTTTCAAACTCCTCCACCAGATAATCTACATCCACCATATAATCTGTTACTCTCGTTTTACTTTTTCCTTCATCAACTGAGCAGAAAATGCAGTTTAGATTGCAACCTGAGCAGGGGCGAACTTGCAGCAAATTTGTGCCCCTATCTATTATGCCAAAGGCAGTATGTCCTATTAAAGGCACTCCACTCTCTTTCGTAATATAATACATCCTTCTTCCTGTGACATGATTGTAAATATTTTTGTGCGGACAAAAGGAGATTATTTCTTCATCTCCATACATTCTTGCATATCTCTCATATATTTTTCTAGGTATCCTCACTTCTATAACATCTCTTACAACAAATACCATCTCGCCTTTGCCTTCATCGAAATATTTTTTATATTTCATATTCAGCTATAAATACGCAGCGACATTTCATTCTTTCCCGAAACCAATCCATGCTTCAACAAATTTATCGACTGCTTTATCAAGAAATGTGCTCCTATAGGTAATGAGTAAATCCGCAATTTTTTCAGGATATCTCACCACATAAGCCTTTTCCTTACCAAGCGAAATTTCCTCAATTATGTCTGCCTCTATCAACTTCTTGAGATGAAAGGATATTGTAGAAGGGGCTTTATTCAGATGCTCACATATTTCCTTATGTATTGCCTTTGGCTTCTCCAACAAAAAAATTATTATGCGGCGGGGCGTCTCCTGGCGGAGAAGGGGCATGAGGCGCCGATCCACGGCAGCGGTTTTTTCTGCCACAAAATATCTTTTGTATTTTTTGTCAGTTTTTGCTATGATTATGCCTTTCTTTTCCATATAATGGAGGTGGTAATCTATTGTGCTAAGCGACATGTTAAGTTCTCTGGCAATTTCTCTCTTGTGCAATCCGGGGGATTTGGAAATCAAATCATAAATTTTCTTCCTCGTTTCCAAAGCGAGATAATCTTCCTTCATTTTCGTGCTGCCGCCAGATATAGCATGAGAATGATTATTAAATCAATGAATATCAGAGGGTTTGCAAGATTCCATACAATAGCGATTATGCTTTTCAGGAAGAAAAGGAGGAGGGCGAGAGATATAAAAAGCAACTTTATCTCTCTGAGTCTTTTGAAAGAGACGGCTGAGACGAAGAAGAGTAAAAATGAAATTCCTGCTATCACTACCAGTGAGAACAATAGCAGTTCGTCTATTTTAACACCTCCTTTTTCCTTATCTTAACAGGCTATAAAAATTTTAGGATAGAGAGTCAGCGATTACTATTGCAGGGTTTCAATCCTCAATATTCTTTTCTCGCTCACTATCACATCCATCCTAACATCATGCTCTTCATTGGGTATCTCTTTCAATATTTGGAAATCGTATGCGAGTGCTACTTTCTTTGCCTTTAACTTTTTGAGTAATCTATCAAAATATCCGCCGCCATATCCTATTCTGTTACCTCTCTCATCAAATACAATACCTGGCACAATTATGAGTTCAATATCGTCATATCTTCCCATTCTCAAAAACTCTCTTTTTGGTTCGAGTATGCCATATGCTCCACTGCTGAGTTCCTTCCAGTCCCTGAGATGAGAAAGGAATATCTCTTTTTTTTCTCTGTCAATCACAGGAACGAATACTCTTTTCTTATTCACATATTCCTTTATTAGACCGTGTGTATATACCTCATTGTTAAACGATATGTAACAGGCAATGTTTGTGGCTTCTTTAAACTCTGGCAGTTTCTTTAAATTCGCAATAATTTCATTACTTCTCTTTAACACTTCATAAGTTTGCAAATCGTCTCTCTTGCTCTTTATTTTCCTTCGTATTTCTTCCTTATTCAAGTCCGAGTATCTCATTTATTACAGCAAGGAGTCCTTTTATGTCCTGTACTTGCAAATCACCCATGTGTGCTATTCTGAATGTTTGTTCCTTCAATTTTCCATATCCATTGGATATGCGCATATAATATTCTTTCATTAATTTTTCATTTAGCTCCTTCACAGAGATGCCTCTCGTATTTTTGACGCATGTGAGCGTTTTTGATTCATATCCTTTTTCAGGGTATATATCAAAATACTTTCTTGCCCACTCCTGCACAATTTTTGCCATCCTCTCATGTCTTGCAAATCTGTTTTCAAGCCCTTCCTCATTCAAAATATAATCGAGTTGTGCATTGAGAGCAAACATGTGGGGAATTGGGGGCGTGACACGTGTCTGATTCTTCTCATGATATTTATGCATAAGGGTAAGATTGAAATAATAGCTGCGAGGTGGCACTTCTTTTGCTCTTTCAAGCAACCTCTCGCTTACAGATGCGACGGTAATGCCAGAAGGGAGAGCAAAACACTTCTGCACACCCGCCAGACACATATCTATGCCAAGTTTATCCACCTCTATTTTAACTCCAGCCATGGCAGAGACAGCATCAACAAACAGCAAAACATCATCATACTTCTTAACAACTTCCGCTATTTCCTTCAAAGGGTTCATCAGACCAGTTGATGTTTCATTAAAAACAAGCGTTACTGCATCATATTCGCCTGTAGCAAGCTTCTCATCAACCATCTCTGGCTTAATTGCCTTGTCCCATTCCACTTCCAAAGCATCGCACGGCACTCCATTCATCTTTGTTATCTCATGCCATCTCTTCGAAAATGCTCCATTTACAAGATTCAAACATTTCTTTTTCACGCCATTGGTAACGGCGGCCTCCATGGCTCCCGTGGCAGAGGAGGGGAATAAAAATACAGGGTTTTCCGTATAAAGGAGTTTCTTCAACTTTTCCTGTATCTCGGCATAAAGTTCTGAAAATTCTTTGGAGCGATGATGTATCTGCGGGGTTGATAAAACTTGCAAAATCTCCTCCCTCACTTCAGTTGGACCTGGGGTAAATAATTTGTGATGTCTCATGGGGGGATATTGAGAAAATATACTTAAATGTTGCTGAAACTGTAGTGGATAAGCCGATGAAAAGAAATTAAAATGCCATTTTGATTATCTGACATGAGGCTGCTGGTTGCCATCATAATTGTTGCAATACTTATTATACCATCATACGGGATAAAAAATGATGTAGCATTTAGTAAGGTTGAAAATGATTTTATAGGCCATTTTGAGAAAACTGCTTATATCAAAGCAGGGAATGACTTTTATATTCATTTTTCTCCAGATGGCGGAATAGATTTTCAGCAGCAACATTTTAATTTAAGCCGAAAGGAAAAAATTGCTTTAGCCAAGGCTCCTGAATGGATAAGATGGAGGCTGGCAAAACAATTTGAAAATCTTAGCGATGAATATGCTGAGCTGCTGATAAACTCAAGCAACAAATATGCAGATGAAATTGCTTTTTGCATAGCAACATGCCCAATAAATGGGATGCCTTCTCCTGAGTTGCTATATGACAATGCTTATTTCATTTACAAAAATGATGAATATTTAGATTACGTTGATGTCATTGATTTTGAGAATGGCTCTTCTACCATAAGATACACAACGCTTGATAATGGAAAAGAATTGAGTATCGTGTGTCCAATGAGCATATATTACTGGTATGTTGTTTCTCCCCGCATAACATTTGAAGATGCAGAATATGTTTACGATAAATTCTGGCGTGAATATCTATTTTATCATAATGACATTGGCTATCCTCTGCTTCTGGAAAAGTTGCATGGCATCAAATATTTATGGGACAACAAAACGTATTACCCGCCAGGCCACAGAACATGGAAATGGAGCATGGAAAATCACCCCACGGCTATAGAAGCAATAAACTACTGGGTTGGAAAAACTGTAAATCAGCTTGCTACTGGCGATCGTCCAGGGCAGCCAAACATAATAGCTCATGAACACAATGGATTTTGCGGCGAATTGCAGCAGATTAGCGTAGCTGTCCAAAGAGCGGCTTTAATTCCAAGCGTTGGAATAAATGATTTGGGCGAAGACCATGTATGGCGTGAATTCTGGGAGCGAGGCTGGCACCAGTGCGATAACTGGTGGGCTGATGGCGGAGGATGCGTGGCAAATTACAGCGAATATCGCTATAGATGGGGAAAAATAATTTCCGCCCTTTTTGCATGGAATGGAGACAGCAGCATATATGATGTTACGCCGAAATATATAAAGGCGAAAGATAGAACAAAAATTGTTGTTGAAGTAAAAGATGCCTTTGGAAATCCAGTTGATGGGGCTCGCGTTATGATATTTGGCTCCTGGAAGGCAAATAATTTTAAGGACAAGCTCTGGGCCAAATATGTGGATAAACTCTGGCAGAGATTGCCTGAAGATATTCGTCAGAAATGGCAGGAGAGATATAATGAAATGAAGAAATTTTATCATGAACGCATTCCAGGCTTAATTCCATGGATTCTGCCGAGTATATGGAATTATACTAATGTAGATGGAGTATGCAGTTTCAATCTTGGCTTTGGCCATAGTTATCTCATAGTTGTTGATAAAGATGAATTCTTTTATTTCGGCCCTTACAGCGTGGGTAAAAGCAATGCTATCCGCTACAAGCCAATAATTTTAACAAATAAAACAAAGGAAATGAGAATAAGATTTATTCTGCCAGATTGGAGGGAAAAGCTGAATGAAAATGTGTTACAGTCGCCAGACAGTGGAAAATACCACTTCATTATTAATTTCAGATGCCATGGTTATCAAAAGCAACGCAATCCATGGGACTGGAGGTATGCAATGCATCCCACAGATGCAAAAATAAACTTTTTTATTGTTGATAAGGAAAACTTTGAGAAATATAGGAGGGGAGAGAAATTTGATTGCTATGAATACAGATATGCATCGAATGGCAGCATAGAATTTTATGCAGATGATGAAATTTATATTGTTTTCAATAACACTGCAAAAAGAACAGATGTAAAACTCACGGTAGCATTAGATGCATATGGAGAAGGAGATTTCATTCATATTGTTTCCCCATGCAATGATTATGGAAATGCAATGGTGAATGCAGGAACGGTGGAAATAAAGGGATATGCCACAAAGCCAGCAGAAATTGAAATAGAAGGCAACAAATGGAATGTGAACGGCTATTTCGAAGTAAAATGGAATGCTTCGCTTGGCAATCATACAATATTTGCAAGATGCAGTGAATTCATTAAAGAATATAAAGTAGAGGTGGTTGATTTTTCCCCGCCTTCAATAACCATAAGAAAGCCAGAGAGGGGAGAAATATTTGATGGAAATGTAAAAATAGAAGGAAATGTGGAAGATAACACAGAGATAAAAAGCATTGTTGCATATATAAATGAAAATGAAATTGAACTGCAGCAGAATTTCAGCATTTCCTTACAACTTTCTCCAGGAGATTACGAGCTAAAAATTGTAGCTGAAGATATTGCTGGATTGAAAAGCGTAAAAAAAATAGATTTTGTTGTTGCAGGCAATAAAAGCAAGCCACTCATCAAAGAAATATATTATGAGCCAGATGCACCAACAAATGAAAGCAATCTTGTTATCTATGCTTTTGTTTCACCAACTTTTTACAATATAAAAGATGTTTATGTTATTATAGACGGTGAAGAAATAAAGATGTACAGATATGCTGATTATCCTCCGCAATCTCGCCATGAAGAAGATGCTCTTCGCAACGAAAGCAATGAGCCCCGCTATGGCATTGAACTTGGGCAGATTGATAACGGCGTATATAAATTCAGAATAAAGGCAATAGATACGGCAGGAAATGAAGCAATAAGCGAGGAATATGAGATAATGGTTGGATAGATAAATGTAAGCCATTATTGAAATCAAATCGCAATTTTATTATATAGGGATGAGATTTTTTAATGTAAATGAAAACTTTGGTTCTATGTATAGATAGAGATAATGACTTTGGTGAAAAAGCTGGTTGCAAATCTCCAATTATGGGTAGAGAGGAGAACTTAAAAGCGGCTCAAATGCTTGCTTTAGCTGATCCAGAGGATTCAGATGCAAATTGTCTTTTTGCCGCTATCACAACATACGATGAGCTTGATGATGCAGAGATAGTAACGATATGTGGAGATAAAAGCGTTGGATTGAAATCGGATATGAAAATAGCTAGACAACTCGATGAAATTCTTGAAAAAATAAAGCCTGAACGCCTTATCTTGGTTACAGATGGAGCCGAAGATGAATACATAATTCCAATAATAGAATCGAGGATGAAAATCGATGTTGTTAAAAGGGTGATTGTTAAGCAAAGTCAGACATTGGAAGGCACATATTATCTAATAAAAAGACTCATGGATGATGAGAAACTTCAGCGTCGCTTCATGCTTCCAGTAGCAATTATACTTTTAATATGGGGCATCGCCGCCATTTTTGGAGCAGTTTCCATCGGCACTTCAGTAATTCTCATTGTTCTTGGATTATATCTTTTGGTGAGGGTTTTCCATCTTGAGAATGTTATAACAAGGATTGGGAGAGAAATAATAACTGGCTTGAGGATGGGAAGAATGACCATTTTTTCTTCAGTGCTGGCAATATTCATAATAGTTATCGCCTTTGTTTCGGCGGCGCAGGTTTTAACAGGTAAAGAAATAGAAGCTTCAGAATATGTTATACGTTTTATAAATGAGATGCTGTGGTGGATAGTTGCAGCTGTTCTTCTGATTGCTTTGGGCCGCTTCATCGATGCCTATTTCAAGGAAAAGAAAGTGCTGTGGAATTATTCTATTCTTCCTTTCACACTTGTTGCATTTGGCCTCATTTTATCTGCTTCTTTTACCATCCTCATAGAAGTGATACATGAACGCTCCCTCCATACCATATTTACAGAATTCATTTTTTCTGTACCATTCCTTGCAAAAATAATAGGAGGATTGCTAATAGCTTTTATAGGCAGTGTTCTATACCACATTATTGAGGATATGTATAAGGAGGAAAAGAAATGATAGAGTATATTGTGGCAATTTTTGCAATATGGGCTATTTTGCTATATATCGTAAAGAAAAAAGGTAAAAAATATGGGCTGGAAATTGCAGGCCCTCTCCTAATGTGGAAAACAGAAAAAGGAAAGAAGTTCATAGACAGAATAGCCAAACGAAATGTATGGCAGTGGTATGGTAACGCTGCTATTGTAATAAGCATCATTGCAATGATATTAACAACAGCCCTCATAATATGGAATCTCAGCATCTCCTTTCGCATACCTCCGCAGGCGGCGCCGTCGCCTCGCCTCATACTTGGCATTCCAGGAATTAATCCAATTATTCCTATAGGATATGGTGTTATTGCTCTCGCTGTGGCAATTATTGTGCATGAATTTTCTCATGGTATTCTGGCTAGGTATGGGAGAGTGAAGGTTAAATCTCTTGGTTTGCTTTTCCTGATTGTGCCTGTTGGAGCATTTGTTGAACCAGATGAAGATGAGCTTAAAAGAGTTAGTAGGGTGAAAAGGAGCAGGGTTTTTGCTGCTGGGCCTGCCTCAAATATAATTCTCGCTTTGATATGTCTTATGCTCCTTGCTTTTATATTTTCTCCACTCATAACACCAAAAGTGGATGGAGCGATTGTTGGCTACGATGCTTATGGCATAGATAGATGGAGTGTGATAGCTAATGTGGAAGGCATGGAAGTAAAAAGTGTGCAGGATTTTGTAAATTTTATAAATAGCACGGAAGCAGGAAAATTTTACAACATAACTTTGTGGAAAGATAATTCATTAATTGATAAGAAAATCCTTAATGGAATATATGTATTAGATGTCGTTAAAGACTCGCCTGCAGAAGAAAAGATTCGTAAGGGAGACATAATATATGAAATAAATGGAAAGGCTGTGAAAAGCAGCAAAGATTTTCTCAAAATCATGAATGAAACGGTGGCAGGGCAGGAAATTACCATATCATATTATCGCAATACCTCATTTTATAACGCCTCTGTCATCCTTGCTGATCGATATGACTTCACAGGCACAGATAAAGGAAAAGGCTTTTTAGGCATAGAAGCAGCAGGACTTCAGGATATACTACTCGATACTCAATATTTCCAAAAACTCTATAACCCCTTTAAAGGAAATTTTCTTGGCTATCTTGCTCTCCCATTTAGAGGTTTATCTTCAATGCCTGCAGATTTACAGCATATTTATGCTCCCTCCCCCACCTTCTGGATGATGTACTCGCTAATTTACTGGATTTTCTGGCTTAACTTTGCAGTCGGAACCTTTAATGCACTTCCCAGCCTTCCTCTTGATGGAGGATACATTTTCAGAGACGGAATTAGTTACATTATTTCAAAATTCGGGGTGAAGAAAAGAGAAAAGATGGAAAAAATATCATCCTATATAACAAATGCCGTTTCCGTGGCAATATTTCTGTGCATTTTTTCAATAATTCTTGTGCCCCGCCTCCGCCTGCTTATTTCTTTCTGATGAACAGGAAGCCGACGCATACTAAAGCAAATAATACGAGGGGCGGCACAAGCCATATCGTTTCATCGCCTTTCTCTTCCTCTACTTCATATTTTACTATCTCTTTTGTCTCAGGAGAGTAGTAATAGTCGTATTTGCCATCGCCATTTACATCAAAAAGAATTTCCATCTTGCCATCGCCATTTACATCCTCCTTTTTAATGTCTCTGCTCTGGTTTTTATCTTTATCCCAATAAATATATTTATCCTCTTCCTCTATCCATAACAAATACCCATATTCTTTTCCAACACTTACATTTATTGTCTGGCTCGCATTCTGTGGATTTGCTCCGAGAGAAATTTCAATTACATCTGGTACATCATCCAGATCATAATCAGAAGGTATCTCAAAATAGTATTTCTCCGAGACATTATAATTGGCATTTGCTGATGCATCAACTGCCCTTATGTAGTATGTATATTTCCCCGGCTTGTTATATTTACTCACAAAATAGTATATGTTATTTTCTCCTTCTTTCATTTCATGTTTTTCTTCTTCTCCTCCATATGTTATAATGAGTAGGGCTTCTTTTATACCGCCTTCATCGTCTATATACGCAGATATATTGACTTCTCCGCCAACAACTTGTTTTCCACTCGCAGGATCTATTGAAATTGCTTTTATAACTGGAGGAGAGGTCTCGATGTCCTTATATACAACTCTAAAGCTAAGTTCGGAACTTTCATTCATATTTTGAGGTTGAGCAGTATCCCATGCTTTTATCGTGAAAGTATAATATCCTATTTCATTGAATGAAACATTAATGTAATATATATCGCTCTCTCCAAGCCTTGCCATACAATATGAAAATTCCCCACCTGATTCATTGTATATCGTTACTATGGCTTTGTCGATGGTCGTATTGCTGTCATATATGCTTGCTGAAATATTGATGCCCTCCCCCATTGCTTGGATATCTGGCTTTACCCTTATACTTTCTATGGATGGTGGTGAGAAATCCATTTCTCCTCCAACTTTTATGTCCTTTATCACGATATTGTTGGCAGTATTTTTTTCGTCTTCGCAACTCACCTCAATTTTTATATGATACAGTCCTTCCTCCGTTACCTTCCAGAGATAAACGATTTTATCCCAGCTCCTTCTTTCAATGAATTTCTCAATGCTTCCATTTGTTATAAGTATATATCTATCTTCCCCTGCTTTCTTTTTATATATCCTTACTTTAGCAGTTGCATTTTCATACCCATTATTATGGACTATAATGGAAATATTAACTGTATCATTAACTTCCGGATTGCTCGGGAGAAAAGCCACATCTTCCATATCTATCTTCAAATCTGGTTTTGCCTCCACTTCAATGGACGATGCATACCAGTTATCCTTCATGTTCCATTCAGGTATATCTCCATTTTCATTTACTCTGGCTATAATCTTCCACTTGCCCTTATATTTCTCCTGCCCATAAGAGGATGTCCATGAAAAGGGTATGCTTTTTTCCTCACCAACTTTTAATCCAGCAACTGATTTTCTCATCTTGTAGTATTCCCCATTCTCCTGATATATAACAATGCTCACATTGATTGGTGTATCCTCTGCTACATCCTTTGGACCATGATTTGTTATATACACAGTAAATTCTGCTGTCTCACCTTCTTTTACCTTTGCAGGATGCTCTATTTTAAAGACATCGAGATTTGCTGCCGCATCCACATTTATAAGAATGCTTTCCTCTATCCTATAATCAGAGCCATCTGCTATTATTACGTCGAGTCTCCATTTTCCTACTTCCTCGCCACTCGTAAATGTATAGAAGTTTTCTATCTTCCATTTCGTCCTATCTGTTGCATTATATGGCAAGAAAGAGTAGCCAAGGTCATCTATATATACAGTACTCTCTGCTTCATCATCTTGTGCAATGAGTCGCATTTCAATTCCTACAACCCTTCCCCCTCCTCTTCTCCATTTTGCAATGATGCTTGAAGGGATATCATAGCGGTGCCATTTTCCATCTCCATCTAAGTCGGAAAGAGATATGGTATAAAATCTCGGAGGTGAGCCAACAGTAAGGAGGGTATAATTGAGGACAACATATGCCGAGGATTTTTCAATATTATACCAGAAATAGAGTGGCGGTAATTCAGAAAGAGATATAGAATATGTTATATTCTGCCTGAAACCAGCCAAATCTCCTTTCTTCACATTTTCATTTTCAAACTCCCATTTTCCAACATAATTATTGAGCATGAGTTCTATAGCCCTTTTTCCCTCATGCACTACACCAGTTTGTATCATGGCAGATGTTGTTTGAGGATCAGAAGCAAAGAGATATGTTTTTTCTTCTTCCTCAAAACTTGGGTCTGGAAGAGGCATCGATGACTTTACAACTTCTGCTTTCGGAGAATACAATTTAGCAACAACTTCTCGTGGCGAGGCAACGCATTCTATCTCTATCCTTTCAATTGTATCTCTTCCGTCGACGCCTGCTATATATTCATTTCCAGCCCCCACAACATCAGCCCACCATCCATGTGTTTTGTTTTCAAAAACATTGACATCTACATTTGGTGTTTCAATCCAGAAAGAGTCGAGATATGCATATACCTCGCTTTGCTCTGTTGTTATTACAAGTTCTGGTATTTCAATTTTGAATGATAGAGTTACATATCCCTTCGACTGAAGATATGATGTAATGTTTTTATTTATCTGTATCCATCCCCCTGTTGACGTCCCTGTTTCTATTGCCTCTCCATCTATTAAAATTTGCCACTCTACATTTTCCAAGTCAGAAAATACAAATACTTTTGCGTGGAGTATATAATAGGTTTTGCCCTCATCTGGAATCATGAAATTTTGATAAACTTTTGCATAACTCGGAGGCCATGTATGACCTCCACCCATCATTCCCTTTGCATATATCTTATAACATCCGTCTCCTTCTGTTGGATCAATGGCATAGCCCATTTCCCATTTAACAGAACCTTCTGTAACATTTTTCCATTGGCTCGAATGCTTATCCTCAAATTCTGCATTCCTTATACCAGAATAAATTCTTGCATATTCTCCTCTCTTATATCCATTTTCCACAGTATCCCAGTAGATATAGTAGTATCTTCTCTCATGAGGATTGAGATTATCTTCCATAACCCACATCACTGTAACATTTGCATTGCTACTCGCATTATAGTCATCAGCAAGGATGATTTCTCTGCCCACATTTCTTAGCGGCTTCCATGTATTGTTTTCTAAGACATATTCAATTACTCTAACTGAATTAGGGGAAAAAGTTCTCTTTGAAAAACTGCCAGCCTGTTTATACGCTATATCATCCATAAGCTTTGTAAAATTAATATTGCAGTAAGCCATTTTATTTGCATCCACAAAATTCTCTCTTATACCCATCATGGAGGCAGTGACAGGCACTCTATAATGCCAGTTGCTGTCCCACCATGTTGCATTTTCTTTTTGAGGTGGAAATGGAGGATAAAGAGGTTTTTTAACATCCACTTCTATACTTACAATGTTATTATCCTCATTTGACTCAGATATTTTTCCATTATAGTCTGCAAAAATATAAAGAGTGTGTTTTCCTTCCTGCGCATACCAGTACAGTTCTATAGTTTTCTCCTCGCCTTCATCTAACGAATCTATCACATGCTCATATACTGCATCTGTTCTATTATCGACAAATAATGCAATGCCAATATTATCCGCCTTACTACCCGAATTACCTACAGTAACATTAACGACAACCCTATCTCCAGCGTATATATCTTCTGGTGATACACTTACGCCATCGATATAAACATCGGCTGTCTGTTGCGAATACACGGCTGGCAGAAGTAGCATAATTACAATCAACCATATCCTCGCTTTCAATTTCACACCCCTTTAATTGAAATTTGGTTAT
>JAGHBD010000161.1 GCA_021161135.1 Thermoplasmata archaeon | reverse complement strand
GAAATATGATGATGCCCAGACAAAAACATATGAAATTTTTGCTAAAGCATGTGAGCTATGTAACAAATATCTGAAGCATTATCCATATTCAATACATGATGTAATTCCTTTAATTGTTGCCATCGAGCCAGAATGCAGATATGAGCTATCTATTGTTGATTTAACATGGAATGGAGGATATAACTGTGGAGTATATCTGCATGGTAATCTTTATGTTGGTGAAATAGAAGGATTGTATGGATATCCATTGCTCATAGCTGTTGAGCCACCATGGTTTACAACTGTAGAAGTAAAAGTAGGCAATATATCATATACAGTTGAAGAGCCGGATTATAGTGCTACGGATGTTTCAGATGGAATGGCATGCTGTATTTTCATTGATAAAAATACAGAAATAACAGCAGATTTCGGTCAGGGAGGAGGAGTTTATATGATTCTATTTGATTTAAATGGAAATCCAATGGAAGAGATTCTTGCAATGTATAAGTGGATAGGCAGCGCAATAATTGAATTTGAAAAGGATGGGATAAAAGTTGTGCAGGGTAGTGTTATTGTTAAAAGCAATTCTGGAACAGCATATAAAGCAGGAGATAAAATTAAAATCACTCCTCATAGCGAGTTTGTTTTAAGTGTGGAAAATGAGACAGCAAGGCTGTATGTAATGAATGGGAGCGTGGGCGTTGATAATGGAATAAGCTATGAGGAAGTGGAGAAGAATAAGAAAGCTGTTGTAACAGAAGAAAGCATAGATGTAAGCAGTTATAAGGATAAGGAGCTTGAGGATATATGGGATAGTTTTGAAGATGCTATGGAAACATTAGGAATAGAAAAAGAGGAAGGGAATGGAGGAAAGCAACCAGGATTTGAGTTTGTTGCTATCATTGCTTCATTAGCTATGATAATATGGTTTAGAAGAAAGAAAAATGCATGATCTCTTTCCCTATTTTCATTTTTGAAGCGTTGGTGGCAACATCTCATTCAAAAGCTTTTATATATCTCTTGTATTGAGGGATAGCAATGCATGGAAGAAGGAGATTAATAAAAGAGGATGCAGAGACAAATCCATTCTTTGGAAAGGAGCCGAGTAAAAGGAGTATTGAAGAGTTACTCGAAAATGGAATTGTTATTGTTGATAAGCCATCTGGCCCAACATCTCATCAGGTTACAGCATGGGTTAAGGAAATTTTACATATTGACAAGGCGGGGCATGGTGGCACATTGGATCCGAATGTTACAGGTGTGCTGCCAATAGCCCTTCAAAATGCAACGAAAGTCATTGGCTTAATGCACGGGGCAATGAAGGAATACGTTTGTGTTATGCGCTTGCATGGTGAGGTAAGCAAGAAAAAGTTGAAGGAAACCATGAAAAGTTTCATTGGTAAGATATGGCAGATGCCCCCCAAAGAAGCGGCGGTGAAACGACAGCTCAGACAACGCCGCATATATTACCTCAATATAATAGAAGTTGATGGAAAAGATGTGCTTTTTAAGGTGGGTTGCGAGGGAGGAACATATATAAGGGTTTTATGTAAAGACATAGGAAAAAAACTTGGTGTGGGCGCCCATATGGAAGAGCTTAGGAGAACAAAGAGCGGAATGTTTGATGAAAATGAAGCTGTTATACTGCAAGATTTACTCGATGCCTATATTTTCTGGAAGGAGGATGGATATGAAAATGAGCTAAGAAAATATCTCCGCCCCATGGAGGATTTGTTGAACCATTTGCCAGCAATCGTAATAAAAGATTCTGCTGTCGATGCCATTTGCCATGGCGCCGATTTGGCTTTGCCTGGTGTTGCACAAGTAGATACAGGTATAAAGGAGGGAGATATAGTTGTGATAAAAACTTTAAAAGGTGAGGCTGTTGCAATAGCGAAAGCTTTAATGGCGACGCGTGATATAATGGAAAAAGACAAAGGCATTGCAGCTGATACAAAAAGGGTGCTTATGAAAAAAGGAACATATCCTCCCATGTGGAAGAAATCACGCTGAGGTAGCCTAGCCCGGAAAGGCGCAGGCCTGGAGAGCCTGTGGTGCTTGGCACCGCGGGGGTTCAAATCCCCCCCTCAGCGCTATTTTAATATTATGAAAAATAGAAATCACCCAGATTTTCCCTCTTTTTCCTCTCTTTCCATTTCCTCTATTTTTCTATCCTGTTCCTCCTTTCTTATCTTCTCTTCCTCCATTGCCTTTTCATGCTGTCTATCACCTGCCCTCCCTCTTATTCTCTTCGATAGATTCTTTATTGCTTCCTCTGGCCCATAACAGACAATTTTATCCCCTCTCAATATTTTGGTGCTTCCATGAGGAGCTCCAATAAATTCCTCCTTCCCCCTCCTCTTCCTGTATATGCCCAGTATCAATATCCCTTCTTTATCAAGCTGCAGCTGTTTGAGAGTCTTATTTTCACACCAACTTCTTGCTTTTACCGTAAATTCTCCTATGGAATAACCCTTGCTCAGCCCAAGCAATTGCTCATAATCATAAACTTTTAAACTAGTGAATCTCTCAAGCGCTTTTTTTATGAGCCATCTCATCCCCTTATCTATCATCTTCGAGCGAGCAAAGAGATAGATGGCGACGAGACCAACAAGAAGCCAGAGAAGGCGTGCTGTTGCCTCCTCTTTTGTTTGTCCCATGAAGGTTAAAACAAGGGTTGCCATTGCAGAAACAATTCCTGCATTACCTATGAAAATAAGAGTTCGTATTATTTTTCTTCTTACAGGGTGAGATACAACATATTCTGATTCTGATGTTGTGAAACCTGTTCCTGTAAAAGCAGATTGTGCCTGAAAAGAAGCCATTTCTCTCGACAATCCCGTCATTTCTAAGGCAACAGCACCTATTCTAACAATAATTATCGACACAACTATGACTATGAGCAATGAGATGAGTGCAATCACGGAGTTATATGGATTAACCAGTTAAATATGTTCTGATAAATTTCCACTAAAATAGTAGAATGAAAAATGAGCGAACTTTTTTTCCTTTTTATTCTTTCTCCATTTCTTTCATCACTGTCACTATAACTAAAAATGTCAAAAAAGTTAAATTCATTTTTTCATTACCATTGCATGGAAATTAGAGACAATCTTCTTTATACAAAGACGCATGAATGGGTTTTGAAAAAGAACGGTGTGGCAAGGATCGGTATAACTGACCACGCCCAAGAAAGTTTAACAGATGTTGTTTATGTTGAACTGCCAGAAGTGGGAAAAGAATTCAAAAAAGGAGAGGTTATGGCGACGCTTGAGTCGGTTAAATCAGTTGCAGAGATATATGCTCCTGTAACTGGCAAAATTACAGCTGTAAATGAAAAGCTGAATGATGAGCCCGGCTTGATAAATTCCTCGCCCTACGATGATGGCTGGATTGTGGAAATGAGTATAGAAAATGAGGGGGAGTTAAAAGAATTGCTTTCGGCCGAAGAATATGCCAAAATAATTGAGTAAAGATTTATAAAATGAAAAAAGATTAGGAGGGGAGAAAAATGAGTAGGGAAGATTTCCAGCCTCTGATACCGCCTGAAAAAACTGTGCCTGAATTAACAATAAAAGCTATTCTTGTTGGCGTTATTCTGGCAATTATAATGGGATCAGCTAATGCCTATCTCGGCTTATATGCAGGAATGACCGTATCTGCTGCTATTCCCGGCGCAATAATGGCTCTCGCCTTGCTCAAGCCCTTCAAACCAACTGTGCTTGAGGTTACACTGGGTATGATGGGTGCTGCTGCTGGTGAGGCGCTGGCTGCTGGAGTGATTTTCACCATCCCAGCCCTTGTAGTGATTGGGGCGTGGGAGCAGATACATTATGTTGAGACAACCCTCATAGCGTTGATAGGAGGTATTCTCGGCGTCTTATGGATGGTCCTGCTTCGAAGGGCTCTTATTGTTAAAACAGATTTGCCTTTCCCAGAAGGTATAGCAGTTGCCGCCGTCATAAACACAGCTGTAGGCAGCGAGGAGGAAGGCGAGGAAAGTGGGGGCGGCAGCTTATGGATGCTCATTGGAGCAACCCTTGCTGGAATAGTAAAATTCTGTCAGGTCTCGCTTAACGTATTTAAAGGAAAAGTTGAATATGTCATAAATGCTGGCAAGTACGGAGTGCTAGGAAAATCAACAGAGGGTTATTTCTACGGTGGCACCGCCGCTTCTCCAGCTCTGCTTGGCGTGGGTTACATCATTGGCCCTCGCATCGCTGCCTATGTATTTGCAGGCGGTTTGCTTGGCTGGATTATCCTGACGCCTCTTATTATTGTTTCAACTGGCCTCCCATCTGGCACTGCTCCACTTGAAGGTTTCATGATTATATGGGGCGACTATGTCCGCTATCTCGGCGTTGGAGCAATGGTTGTTGGCGGATTATATACGATATGGAAGCTTCGAGAAAATCTCATTCATGGTGTAAAAGAGGCAATTATAGGATTAAGGGGAGGGGCTGTAGAATCTAAAAAGAGGACAGATAGAGATCTGGATATGAAGAAAGTATTTCTTGCAATAGGCTTTCTCATCATTCCAGTATTCCTTCTCTATGCATGGATGAGCCATATGTATGCTGTCAGCCTCTTTATGGCAATATTGTTGGTTCTGCTTGCATTCGTCGCTTCAGCCATCGCTGGTTACATGGCAGGATTGCTCGGCTCATCGAATAATCCGATATCTGGAGTTACTGTTGCTGTTCTTCTTTTTGTGAGTATAATAATGCTTGCATTTGGTGTAACAGGAACAAGTGGAATGGAGATTGTAATAGGCATGG
This sequence comes from Thermoplasmata archaeon, assembly GCA_021161135.1. Classification (GTDB taxonomy): domain Archaea; phylum Thermoplasmatota; class E2; order UBA202; family JdFR-43; genus JdFR-43. The sequence goes on along the minus strand of JAGHBD010000161.1, from coordinate 13,452 downwards.
CTGCCGTGGTGTGTTGCGGGGCAGCAATATCTGGAGATGTTTTGCAATCAATGGCAGCTGGACAGATGCTCGGAGCAACACCATGGAAACAGCAGGTGGCAGAAATGCTCGGCGTTATAGCAGCTGCTCCAGTGCTTGCAATAGTTATTCAAGCGTTAGATAAAGCATACAAGATTGGCAGTTATGATTTGCCGGCTCCACAGGCTTTCCTTATGGGTGGTATAGTTAAAGGAGTTATTGGCGGAGAAATGGTTTGGCCTTTTGTTATAGCTGGTGCATTCTTAGCATTGGTGCTAATTATAATGGACATTCCAGTGCTTCCAGTAGCAATAGGTATTTATCTTCCATTTACACTTAGCGTGCCGATTCTTGTTGGAGGAATAGTTCGTGCCATCGTAGATAAAAAACTCAAGAAGATGTCACCTGAGGAGGAAGAGGAGGAGCTTAGCGATTGGGAGATGGCAATTAAAAAGACAGGTATAAAGCCGAAAGAACAGGCGCATCGCGTAGGTCTTCTTTTCTCCGCAGGCCTTATTGCAGGTGAAGCTTTAATGGGTGTGATAGGTGCATTTCTAATTATAGGACACATTAATTTGGGAATACTCAAGGAAGCACCTTCATGGCCTGGAATGCTCATCTGGGGCTATATTGCCTTCCTGCTAGGTTATATTGTAATAAGGGAATTCAGAAAAGCAGCAAATGAAGATTAATCTGGAAGCAAAGCCGATAAGAAAGGCGGACTGGATAGAAGAAGATGGAAGAGTAAGAATAAAGGTAATAAAATTTAAAAGTAAATTTGGGAGATGGCTTTGTAGAGTATTTAAAAAACCAAACTTCTTTTTCGTCAATCTCGATGAAATTGGTTCTTTCATATGGAAGAGATGCAATGGTAAAAAAACAGTCGAACAAATATTAGAAGAACTCGAAGAAACATATGGGGAAGAAAAAATGAAGGAACGCCTTTATTTCTTTCTCTTAGCTTTAAAAAAATATGGTTATATAGAATTTGAGGGAGAAAAATGAAAAGAATAATTATTGCTTTCGTACTCATCCTCCTCTTCTTTCCATCGATGAAAGGACAGGAGAAAAAAGAGGTGGCACTCGTTACTGGGTTTGAACCATTTACCAATTACGATATAAATCCCTCTGAAATTGTGGCAATGCAGCTCAATGGAAGTTATATTGGAAATGTGTTTGTTTTAGGCATTGTTTTACCTGTAGATTATGAAAGAGCAGAGGAAATACTGCACAATCTTATAAGAAAATATGAACCAAGCATAATATTATGCACAGGTTTGGAGTACAATGCGAGGAAAATAAATATCGAGGGGGTAGCAATAAATCTAAAAAGTATATATGTTGATGGCAAATGGAAAGGAATTGAAGTAATAAATAGAAGCGCCCCTTTTATTTTATTCTCCAACATTCCTGTAGATAGAATAGTTAATGAAATAAAAAGCGAGGGTATAAAGGCGAGACAATCCCTTTTTGCAGGCACATATCTCTGCAATTATGTATTTTTCATTATGCTGAATCATGTTTTACATAGCAACGAGGATATAAAAGTCGGTTTCATCCACTTTCCACCTTTAAAACAGCAGGCAAAATATGGAATGGATATTGAGAAAATGGTGAGGGCAGTGGAAATAGCCATTGAATGCAGTAGCGTATAAATAGTAGAAAGATTTAACAATCATGAAAAAACTCGTTGTTGTAGCAATCCTAATATCCTTTACATTTCCTCTCTCAGCGACTTTTGCAGATAGGAGCGAAAATAAAATTGTTGAATTGATAGATGGTGTAGATGAAAATACCCTTTATTATTATGATAAGACTATACAGGATTTTGGTCCCCATCCTACAGGAAGTGAAGAATGCAACGAAGTTGCAGAGTTCATCTTCAATGAGTTCTCAAATTATGGTTTAAAAACTGAATATCAGGAATGGGAATATCGTGGGCTAAGAGGCAAAAATATAGTTGCCACATTATATGGGAAAGACAATTACACAATCATCTTCTCCGCCCATTACGACAGTGTTGCTGTTTCGCCTGGCGCCGATGACGATGGCTCCGGCATCTCGTGCCTTTTAATGGCTGCAAAAATTATGGCATCCTACTCCTTTCAGCATACAATAAAGTTTGTTGCTTTCTCTGGCGAGGAACAAGGAAAATATGGAAGCGAATGTTTTGCGAGAAATGCATATGAGAACGGCGAGATTATTGTGGCGGATTTGCAACTTGATGGCGTGGGACATGCTGAGAGCAAGGAGGGGGGCAGTAAAATAAGGTTGTCATCAAATGAAGCATCAACATGGATTAGCGATATGGCAGAGGAAATTGCAGAGAAGTATGAAGATAAAATAGGACTTGATATTGTAAGGCATAGAAATTTTCCTGGAAGTGATCACCAATCCTTCATAGAGTATGGCTACGAAGCAAATTTCTTTCTCGAATACGAATTTAATCCCCATTATCATTCGCCGCAAGATACCATAGAAAATGTGAATTTTTCTTATTTAGCAAAGGTGTGCAAGCTTGCAATAGCAACGCTTGCAAGCATTGCTGATAAAGATATTGATATAATGGTTCGATTTGTTGAGCCTGAGAGAGGAGCAATATATTTTGGAGGAAGGAAAATAATGAAAATCTCAAGCCATCATACAATCGTTTTTGGAAGAATACATGCTGAAGCAAACATAATAGGAAAAGAAGAAGTGAGGAGGGTGGAGTTTTATTTTGATGGAGAATTAAGGGGCGTAGTTGAAGAAGAACCGTATAGTTTCATGTACGGCAAACCAGCATTCTTTAAACACTCAATAAAAATTGTGGCTGTAGGGGAAGAGGAGGCGGATATGAATGAAATAGATGTTATGGTGTTTAATATTATTCCAAAATATTGGCTTAAGTGATTCTGCTCAATGCTTCATCCATGTCGGCAAGTATTTGTGATGCACTCCTGTAGCCAACTGTTCTATAAACTTCATTACCATTTTCATCGAGATAAACTATTGTTGGTATCGAATAAATTCCAAATTGATATGCCAATGCTTGTTCCACATCCACATCAACTTTAACAGGGATAAAATTCTTCATAACTTCTTCAATCACCTTTTCATCTTCATATGTTATCTGATCCATCATTCTGCACGGCCCGCACCAATCAGCGTAAAAATCAACCATGACAGGCTTTTCCTCCTGCCTCGCCTTCTGCAATCCCTGGCTGAAATTCATCCACTCGATGGAAAGAGAAACTGCATTGTTATTATTTTCTTCTTTCTTCACGCATCCTATTGTGGAGAGGAGGAGAGAAAGCAGCAGAAAAACAAAAATTTTCCTCTTCATATATATCTCCTTATCCAATCACGAAGCATGTCAGCGGGCATTGCGCCCACGCTTCTATCTGCCATTTTACCATTCTTAAACAGAATAAGAGTTGGGATACTCATAACTCTATATCTCATCGCTATTTTTGGATTTTCATCTGTATTAAGCTTTGCAAAAACAACCTTTCCCTTCATCTCCTTTGCAAGCTGTTCTATAATTGGAGCAATAAGGCGGCAAGGCCCGCACCAAGGAGCCCAAAAATCTACAACAACAGTATCATATTTTGAAATCACCTCATCGAAATTGCTCTCATTTACTTCAATAGGTGTATCTGGCATCTCGCTCACTGTTTCTTCCCTTTCCATTAATTTTTGCAGCATTCTTCTTCTTATTTTTTCCAGCTCATCCATGTGGGGTATAAAATAGGCAATATATAACGTTTTTGCAGGATTTTTGCACAATCGTTTTATATATGCTCGGAATTATCATCATGGATTGTAACAGCATGTTCAAATGCCTCTTTAATATAGGAGAGAATGAAATAAAAATTTACAAAATACTCCTTGAAAGAGAAATGAGAGTGGGGGAAATAGTTGAGATAGTGAGAAAGGACAGGAGCACGATCCAGAGATGCCTGAAAAAACTGATGGAATGTGGAATGGTGAAAAGAGAGAAGAAAATTATAGAGGATGGAGGGGGGTATTACTATGTCTATTCAGGAATTTCGCCAAATGAGTTAAAAGAATGGTTGCAAAAATGCATAGAAAGATGGTATTCGGGAATGAAAGAAGCTGTTGAAAATCTTGAAAAAATTATTTAATTTCTATTTCTGTTTCTATTTCTGCAACTTCTTTTATCATGTTGGATACAGAACAGTATTTTTCCATTGATAATTTTATTGCTTCTTTGCATGCTTTTTCATCAACATTCCCTTCAAAAATGTATTTAAGTTTTATTTTCCTGAATAACTTTGGATAACTTTCTTGCCTCTCGCCTTCTATTTCAATTTCAAGTCCTTTTATATCCTGCCTTTTCTTTGTCATTATATTCCATACGTCCATTGCAGAGCATGTTGCTAATGAGAGTAAAACAGCCTGCATCGGTGTAACGGAATTTTTGCCATTATCGAATACTATTGAATGATTTTCGACAATTCCAACAAACGTCATATCTTTCACATATATTACTTTGCCCTTCATAGCGGTAATTCAAAAGTTTATAAAGAATCTTTTGTTTAATCTCATGCATCGAAAGGCTGTGGTAGCAGGACATTTTTATGAAGGAAAAAAAGAAAGATTGATAGAGGAGATAAAAGAGTGTTTTTTGAAAGGTCCAGGAAATGTGCCGAAAGTGAAAAAAAATGGAGGAAAAATAAAGGGGCTCGTGGTTCCCCATGCTGGCTACATATATTCTGGTTATGTTGCCGCCTTTGCTTATTACGAAATCGCTGGAGATTTTCCAGATAAATTTATAATTCTTGGCCCGAATCATCATGGTTATGGTGCAGGTGTGGCGATAATGAGCGAGGGTACATGGGAAACTCCTCTTGGAGAGATAAAAATAGCGGAAGACGCCAGAAAATATTGCAGGGGTATAATAAAGGATGATGAAATTGCTCACCGATATGAACACAGTATAGAAGTTCAGTTACCCTTCCTGCAATTTTTAAGCAGCGATTTTACCTTCATACCAATATGTTTTGGCTGGCAGGATTGGGATACAGTAAAGGAAGCAGCCGATATATTAAAGGAGGCAGAAGATGCTGTTTTCATTGCCAGCAGCGATTTTTCACATGTTAGCTTCTCGGGCTTTCCATCACCAGATGATATAGAGGAATTTGTAAAGAAAAAGGATATGCTTGCTATAGAAAAGATTTTGCAGCTTGATGCCAAGGGATTGGTGGAAACAGTTGAGGAGAAAAATATAACGATGTGTGGCTATGGTGCTGTGGCAACAATGCTTGAAGCATTAAAAGGCAGGGCAAAAGAAGCAAGACTCCTTAAATATGCAACTTCATATGATGTTGAACCCGGCACATATTGTGTTGGTTATGCAGCGATAGCGATCATTTGAGAGCTTCCTGAAGTTTTTTCTGCAACTCTTCTATCTTTTCTTTTAGTTTGCTTTCTTGACTTTCGAGAGTTTTTTTTCTTACCTCAAGAGTTTCCTTTTCTTCCCGCAACTCCTTTATAAGCTTCTCTTTATCAGCTTTTATGATAAGATTCCCCACGCTTTTATATACAGGAGCATTTTCTTCCAATTTATTTAATTCTTCGAGAGCATTTTCTGTTTCTCTTAGCCTTACATCTATTTGAAGGCGTTGTTGAACAGTAATCTCTAGCTGTTGCTGAAATTGCTGTAGCTGCCTGAGCTGATTCTGCACTTGAGGTGGTAAATCATCAAACTTTATTGCCATGAGAAGTTATGCGATAAAACATTTTAAATATATTGGTTAAAATGGGGTGAGTTACAACACAATTTTTAAAGTGCCCAGCCATTATATTGATGAATGCCCATATTTGTTGTGCAGAAACATCATGCTCGCCGCCTCCATTATGATTTACGCCTTGAAATAGATGGTGTGCTGAAAAGCTGGGCAGTGCCAAAGGAGCCACCAACAAAGCATGGTGTGAAAAGACTCGCGATACCAACTGAAGACCATGAACTCAGTTATGCCGATTTTGAAGGGGAAATACCTGAAGGGATGTACGGCGCTGGAAAAGTGGAAATATGGGATAAAGGAGAATATGAACTCGATGAGAGGGAAGAAAACAAACTTGTTTTTTATCTATATGGGGAAAAACTAAAGGGGCGATATTGCCTCATAAAATTCAAAGATGGAAACTGGCTTTTCTTCAAATGTTGAAGGGACAAATTTAAAATATTCCTTTGGCTTTTTGTTATGATAAAGATGATGAGAAGAAGCATATTTGCGGTTGCAACAATTTTGATACTCATTTTATCTTATTCGTCTCTGGGAGAGCATGAAGTGGCATCGATTGGTAAAATAAAGCCGTACTGGGTTAAGACTTATGGAGGCGATGGAGACGATATTGCAAAATGTGTTGATGCTTATGGAGATGTTGTTTATGTGGCAGGAGAAACTTCATCTGGAGATGTTACCAAAATATTCCTTTTAAAATATAGTTCGAAAGGGAAATTCCAGTGGAATGTCAGCCTTGATGGAAGTGCAGTTAAGGATATTGTTGTGTATGGCGACGCTATATATGTGCTTGGTGAAATTGACGAAACAGGAAATAAAAATGTTTTTGTTTCAAAAGTGGGCAGCGACGGCAACATAGTATGGACAAAAACATGGGGCGGAAGCAGCGAAGATATTGCAGGCGGAATAGTGGCGAAGGGGAATGCCATTTACATATGCGGGGAAACAAAAAGCTTCGGTGCTCTTGGTAGTGATGTTTTCATTGCCAAATACGATTTAGATGGAAATTTTGTGTGGCAGAAACTGTGGGGAAGAAGCGGAAATGAAGGCGGATATGATATTCTTTCCACAAACGATGGGGTATGCGTCGTTGGCTATACCACAAGTTATGGTGCAGGAGAAAAAGATGTCCTGGTTCTTAAATTCGATTTCGACGGCAACATAGTATGGACAAAAACATGGGGCGGAAGCAGCGAAGATATTGCCATGAAAATAACATCTCTCGATGAATTTTATGTTCTCGGCTATACTGCCTCATATTTCCCTCATGCCCTCCTCCTCAAATATGACGGACAGGGTAATATGCTGTTTGAAAGAAGATGGGGCGAGAGCGAGGAGGATATAGCAGAGGATATCGCTACGTCAAGTGATGCTATTTTCATAGTTGGCAAAACGGCACAGGGATGGGGCGGCGACATATTCCTGCTTAAATATACATCTGAGGGAATATTAAAGTTTGCGAAAACCTGGGGTGGAGTTAGGGAGGATGCTGCATATGGCATAGATATTGATGGTAGCGTAATGTATATAGTTGGCTACACAACGGAAAGGGCTACTGCAAAAGATGCATTTATACTCAAATGTAATCTTTATGGTGTGAGATCAATATCCATTGAGAAAACAGGGATAATAAATAATGAAGCTATAAGCGTATTTGGAAGAGAAGTATTTCCATTGCTTGAGAAAACAGATTCTTCCTCAACTACTGCTGCTCTTTCCCTCTAAAATTTCTTTTATTTTTTTCGCTACTTCATCTATAATTTTTTTATCGTAGGTAACTTCATCAAAACTTTTTGCAGGTATTCCAATAAGATGCACTTCCTTAGGAAATTTCTCCATAACAATCTTCAAGATTTTAAGCGCTTCTATGGCTGCGAGGAAATGGGCTCCCTCGCTTTTATCTTCAATAAGGAATATATCTTCGTTAATGAAATGCACGATATCATCACTTCCATAGACAGCATCAACTATGATGAGTTTTTCCTCGCCCTCATATATCCCATAAAATTTGAAAAAATCTGTTCCAAGATATTCCATCCTTGCTCCTTTAACAGTATCCTTTAATTTCATATAAACTTCATATCCTGCTGAGTCATCTCCTGCCAGTATATTGCCGAGAAATATAATTAAACAGCTCATAATTTTATTACATGAACGCTACATGAGATACAGGGATCATATGCCCTTATCACCATTTCAACTTTTTTGCCTACGAGGTCTATGTCCTTATAACCATCATTCCACATCCCTTCTGCCATCTTTTTAGCATCGAGTTCCATCATGGGAAGAAACATTGCCGTTGGAGTTATCACATTCATGTATTTCACAATATCATTTTGAATATCCACTTCATATATTAACAGACCTCTTGGCGCTTCCGTAACTGCATATCCTTTTCCATCATGTTTTTCAGGCATTACTCTCTTTTCTTCCTTTATTTTAATGTTTTCTGCCATCTCCATTATTTTTTCTGTGAAATATACAATTTCGATGGCTTGGCTGAAATTGTTGGCAAAACTATTTTCTGCTTTCAAAAATTTTTCATAGCTGGTAACAAGCTCCTTGGCTGTTCCGTCCATCAAGTCTTTATTCAATACAAGCCTCGATAGAGCGCCAACCATGAAAGGTGAATCCTTATATTTTCCCATTTTTGCAAATGAATAGGGAACAACCTCCTCTTTAATATGTTCCTTATAACTGGAAACATGAAACGAAAAGCCATCCGATGCCACAATTTCTTCGCCATATACTCCATATCCTTCATATGGTTTTATTGCAAGATGGTTGCGAGGCATATTAACATACGACGGATATTCATACTCTGCAAAGAAATCCACAGTTGCTATTGCTGCTTCCTTCACTTTCTCTGCAGCTTTTTTAATATTTTCCATATCCTGCTGGTTAGGTAATTTACCAAATCCACCAACAACTGCATTCTCCGGATGTATTTCCCTTCCGCCGAGTATATTCTGAACCATTGCACCAAAATTTTTCAGTTCCATTCCATTTTTCATCAAATCTGGGTATTCCTTAGCCATGGAAAATGCATCTGGGAATCCAAGATAATCTGGAATGGCAAACAAATATAAATGGAGGGCGTGACTTTCCACCATGTTACCAAAATAAAGCATGTTCCGAAGTTGCTTTGTTTGTTCCGTCACCTCTATTTCCAGAGCATTCTCTATGGCTTCAAGAGGTGTAAGCTTATGAGGGATGGAGCAGAAACTGCATATTCTGGGGCATATGGCGGCGGCATCTTCATAATGTTTATTCCTTGTTATCATCTCAAAAAATCTGGGTCCTTCTGTTACTGTAATTTTTGCCTTTACTTCCTCTCCTATTTCAACAACCACCCCTGCTTTTCCTTCTATTCTGGCGAGATGGTCATTCCTGATCTGTCTCTCCACCTTCATCTTCAAACACCTTTTCTATCATTTCATCCATTTTTTCATACTGCTTGCCAAAAATTTCCATTCTTTTCCTAACATCTTCTTTACTGAAACCTTTTTCCTTGAATGTTTTTGCGAGGGAATCAAACCATGCAATGTTGTATGGCAAAGGTCCTCTACAGCCAATACATGCAACATTATGGCTAGGACATCTTGCATTACATCCAGCAACTGTTAAAGGGCCGAGACACATCTCTCCTTTTTCTATAAGAATGCATGGATATCCGTTTCTTCTGCATTCTGAACATACTGGATAATCTTTTTCTTCTGGATAACTGCCAAGAGCAAAGCATGCAAGATAATAAACCACCTCCTCCTCTTCTGGCGGGCAACCAGGCAAGAAATAATCCACATCCACATAATTTTTGATAGGCTCTCCAATTCTTCCTTCAAAATCCATTTCATACTTTCCATAAATTTCTTCGAATATTTCCTTATATTCCTCTCCAATAAGCATTCCCTGCACTCCTCCATGTATGGCGCATGAGCCTATGGCAACGAGAATATCAGCATTTTCTCTTATTTTTTTAAGTTCTTTTTCATCCTCTGCCGTGCTTACACTTCCTTCAACAAATGCTACATCAACGTGCTTTATCTCTCCTTTACTGGAAGCCATATACCAGTATTCTATGTCAAATCTTTCCACCACTTCAAGAAGCTCCTTTATACTAGCCATTTTAAGCTGGCAGCCGTAGCAGGAAGTTAAACCATGCACTCCAATTTTCAGCTTCATTTTATCCCTCATATTAACCCGGGAGTGGAAATTATATCATAATATCCGAATACTGGGCCATCTATGCATATGTATTTTAGAAATGTTGATGAACCAGCTATACAGTGCCCACATTTTCCAACTCCACATTTCATTCTCCTTTCCAGCGTTACATATATTTTCCTTGGATCATATCCGTGCTCAATTAATTTGTTAAACACATCCGTATAGATCTGCGGGGGCCCGCATACACATACATATGATTTCTCTGGCTTCGTATTTGCATGTCTTATGTGTTCCTGTGCCCGCCCAACCCAGCCGGGCCAGTCGGGGTCGCGGGTGACAGTTTGTATGATTCTTATGTTCTCTGCCTCGGCAACATCTCTCATTGCCTCAAGTTCTTTCTTGAACAGAAGTTTTTTGCCAAAGCGGGCGCTGTTTATAACGGTTATATTTCCAAATTTCCATCGATTGTCGAGGGCGTAGGTAAAAACGGAGCGAAGAGGAGCCATCCCTATACCTGCTGCAATTAAAAGTAAATCGTTGCCCTCGAACTTATCGACAGGAAAGCCATTTCCATATGGCCCTCTCACGCCTACAATATCTCCTGGCTTAAGCTCAAAAATTTTACTTGTTACTCTCCCAGCCTTTTTTATGCACAGCTCGAAAAATCCCCGCCTCATGGGTGAGGAGCATATTGATATCGGCACCTCCCCCATTCCTGCTATACTTAGTTGAACAAATTGACCGGGTACAAAAGTCCATGATTCAGCTATTTCGGGGTTTTCAAATCTGAAAAGGAATAGACGAACATCGTCAGTGAGTTCATATGTACGAAGAACCCTGCATTTATAAAGGGCATAAACGTTATCCATTTTTCACCTCCGCCTCTCCAACGCTCCTCACTTTGAGTAAATTCCCAAGAAAGTCAATGCCTGCCGGGCAGAAATATGTGCAATTTCCACATCCAACGCAATATGAGGTGCCGAGAGGATAGAAATATGAGTTTTTACAGACATACCTGTTGAGGAAACGGTCTTTCTTCGTCGGCCTAAAGTTATGCCCGCCCGCCACAAGTCCATGACTTCTGAACTGGCAGGAATCCCAGAATCTTATCCTGATTGCTTCCTTTCCGTCTATTGAAGGAATATCTTGTACATCATAGCATCTGCATGTTGGGCAGGTCATTGTGCAATTTCCGCATCCAAGACATTTATCAGCTTCCTCATCCCAGAATTCATCATTCATTGTTAATTCGAGTAGGTAGCGAATATTATCAAAACTTCCATAGCAACGGAACATTTTTTGCCTCTTCTCCTCAAATTCCCTGAACGCATCTATATCCTTTTGAGTTACTTGAGTAAATAAGGAAGGATTTTCATCAACTATTTTATGTCCCTTTGGACTGCCAACCCTTATAAGATAACCATCTGGAAGTTCATGAAGGAATAAATCAAAACCAATGTCAACAAAATCCGTCCTTCTTAAATTGCAGAAGCAGTGCTCGTCTGGAAGACAACTCAATCCTATTATTATCCCTGCTTTTCTTCTACTTGCATAGTATATGTCAGCAAATTCATCCATATAGATTGCATCTAGGATGCGGAGGGCAACGATTTCACATGCATGCATACCAAAGAGCACAAATGGCTCTACATTCTCAACATTTTCTTTATATTCACCGTTTTCAATATCTATATCAAACATTTTTTCTTTTGGAGGAACAAAAAATTTTTTTGCAGGCATGATTGTGCGGACATATTCGAAGGCAATATCCTCAACATTTTCAATTTCCTTGCGGTCATAAAATTTATCAGATATTTTTACAGGAGCATATAATTTGCCATACTCTTTCAATTTCTCCAAGAAATCATATAGTTTTTCTTCTGTAAGCTTAACATATCTCATTTATCAGATATACAGGAATGGATATATTAATTTTTGCACTATCAATGTAAATCCATTAAAATTTTGTAAAAAAGGAATATTTATTAACAAATTTGTTTCCAAAATATCAAATTTTATGCAACAATTAATAATGAAAAGTATTTTTTATTGTTAAAAGATATCCGCATGTGAAGAAAGTCAAAGCATTTCTAGAGCTAACACGCATTGACCATGCTATAATGCTCTGCTTAGCTATTTTGATTGGCGCTTTAATAGCAGAAGGAAATGCCAGTATAAAGACGTATATTTTTGCATTTGCATCAGCAACATTCCTTGAGATGGGAACATTCGCTTTAAATGATTATTTTGATTATGAAGTTGATAAAAAAAATAGAAGGATGGATCGTCCTCTTGTTAGGGGGGATTTGAAACCCAGAGATGCTTTTCTCTCCTATCTCATTTTTGCCCCTCTTGGGGTAGTTTTAAGTTTATTTGTGAATATCACCTGTTTTTTTATTGCTTTACTGAATTTTGCTCTTGCAACCCTCTATGATATTAAACTGAAGGAAATTAAAATAGCAGGTAATTTTTATATTGCATTTACTATGGCTATTCCTTTTGTGTTTGGTGCTGTTGCGGTAAGCAATGAAGTGCCAGTCATTATAATCTTTTTTGCCCTCCTTGCCTTTTTCTCTGGAGCAGGAAGAGAAATAATAAAGGATATAATGGATTTTGAAGGAGATAAACTGCGGAAAACAAAATCATTTCCTAGCTATGTTGGCATCAGGACGGCTGCTATTTTCGCCTCCCTCCTAATTTTTTCTGCGGTTGTTGTAAGCTTTTTACCATATTTTATCAAAATTGATGCAAGATATTACTTCAATCACTTATTCCTTCTCATTCTCATTCTTTCTGACTCAACGTTTATTTTTTCCTTATATCTGCTGAAAAAAAGGGAATATGAGAAGTGCAGAAAACTGACTTTGATGGCGATGATTTTTGCACTCATCGCTTTTCTTGTTGGCGCAATAGATATAACATTCATAAAATGAGCGTAAATTATTTATATAAGAACAAATATACATTTTCGAGGTGATGAAAATGGTGATCAGGAGAGATAAGGATAAAGACAGGATTAAGGATCCATTTGATTGGTTTGGAGAATGGGGTTTCGAAGATATCTTTGAAGAATTTGATGAAAGATTCCGTAGAATGCAGCAATACATGAACAGAATACTCAGAGATGCCATGGAGGGCAAGCTCGGCAGTATGGAAGGCAAGCCATACATCTATGGATGGAGTATCAGAATAGGACCGGATGGTAAGCCAGAGGTAAGGGAATTTGGCAATGTTCCAATGAAACCAGGGATAACAGAGGAAGTCAGAGAACCACTTGTCGATGTAATAGAAAGCGATGACAAAATAAGTGTTACTGCAGAGGTGCCAGGAGTAAAGAAGGAGGACATTGATCTCGAAGTTACAGAGAATACCTTACGAATAAAAGTTGATACCAAAGACAGAAAATATTACAAGGAAGTGGAGCTACCAGCAGAGGTGGATCCAAAGTCGGCAAAGGCAACATACCAGAATGGAGTGCTCGACGTTGAACTCAAAAAACTGAAACCAAAGAAAAAGG
>JAGHBD010000138.1 GCA_021161135.1 Thermoplasmata archaeon | reverse complement strand
GTTCTATCTTCGTTAATATTGTTAGACGTACTCTTTATTGACAAAAACATCAATGATGATCCTGCAACAGATCATACAGATAATGCTCTTTATATAGAAAGGGCAGAAACAATACTCAATGGCGGGTTGTTGTATCGTGATGTGGTCACAAAAACTCCTCCTCTCATTAACTATCTCTTGATTCCTCCAGTATATTTTGGAGGTACCGCCATTTCCTTCGAGATATACTTTTCCTTTTTTGTCCTCTTAACTGTCCTCTCAATGTATTATTTTTTGGCTAAAATAGATAAGAAACTTGCTTATGTTGCATCTTTTGCTTTTCTTATGCTTCCCACAACCCTTGCAACCCCAACATTTTGCAGGCAGGATGAAAGCATAGTCGTTTTCTTCTTTATTCTGCCTCTCTTCATTTTGTATTCCTGCAATAGAAAATATCTTTTCTCCATCCTCTCCTCCATAGGAGTATGGATAAAAATGCATCCCATTTTTTTAATACCTCCCTTTCTAATCAAACAAAAAAGGAAAGAGTTTGTAAAGCATCTTTTCATAATGGCAATCACATCTCTTGTGATAACTGCTCCATTTCTCTTTCTTGCCTTCAACGAATTTACATGGTTTATTAGGTTCTATTTATTTGGCAAGGGGGAGGAGCTGCAGGGCATAAGTTTGTGGCGCCTCCTTGATGCAAACGGTGTTTCCATCCCCTCTTTTTTCCTTATCATAATTTTATTTCTTGCTATAGCAACTCTTTACATAAAATTTCGTAGAGAGTCTGTATGGAAGATGGTACTCCTTTCGATGATTGTTTATTTCATTTTTTATCCCAAGATACATTATGAATATTATCTTATGCTATTTGCTGTGACAATTCCGTATTTAATAGAGAAAAGAAATTTGGTTGTAATGCTTTATGTTATATCGCTCCTTACAAGCATAACTTTACTCATCGAACAGCGATACCTTGATTGGAAAACAACCACATATGCATATCCTGTCTTTGTTTCAATTGCTATTGGCTGCATGGTGGCTGTGGATATTATTTTGGTCTATATTTTCTATTATGTCTCCAAATCCAAGACATGGATTGATTCTGTTGAAGAAAATAGGGCATGGTGACAACAATTTAATATATTCAAAAATAATTCAATTTTGCTGGGCCCGTAGCTTAGCCAGGTTGGAGCGCTCGGCTGATAGAGCCCTTTGGTATAGGTAAAAACCTTCTCCAAAGGGCTATGGAAACCGAGAGGTCCGGAGTTCAAATCTCCGCGGGCCCATAACTTGCTTTATCTGTTATTTCAACCAACACCCCCAATTTTTGGCATTCATTGATTTTTTTAAGGAGAGGATCCTCAATTGCAGGATTTTTTATTGCTTTTGCTTATCTTCTCGTTATATGCAGATCCATTTCATTAAGAATTTTCCTTATTTTTGGTTTTAATTCTGGCAATTCTTCTTTGATCACTTTCCAGACAATTTCAAAATCAACAGAAAAATAACCATGAATGAGCTTATCTCTTATTTTTGCCATTTCTTTCCAAGGGAGTTTGGGGTATTTTTCTTTTATTTCATCAGGTATGTTTTTAGTAGCCTCACCAATTATTTCTAGCTTTCTCACAACTGCACTGACGGTTTTGTCATCATTTTCGAATTCTTCAAAATTCATGCCAGCAACAAATTCCTCTATTCTTTCAATAGCATCGATAATATCTTTTATGAATAGTCTATAGTCTCTATTCATATATAAACAACCTCTTTCAAAATTTTATCTTTTAACTCCTTTCTTATTGCTGGCTTCCTTACCAAATCAACCTTTCTTCCAAGAAGTTTGCTTAAATACTCTTCAATTTCAATGAATTTTATTAAGCCCGGCACCTCTTCAAATTCTACCACAATATCTACATCGCTTTCCTTGTCCTCCTCCCCTCTAACAAATGAACCAAATATACCTATCTCCTTAATCTTGTATTTTTGATATAGCTCCTTCTTGTGCCTCGCAAGTATTCTCTCAATTTCCTCAAGATTCATCATCATTATATGGAATAAATTATTTAAGGTTATTCAAAATCATCCAATCCTGGTTCCTTAATTATATAGAGTGCGAGTTATTGGCTTTGTCTCCTCTTTCTTTTTCTCGCCCAAACCACAGCCAGCGCGGCAGCAAAAAATGCAACCACTTCAAATCCGGGAATATTATCATTTTTTGTGCTATCTTTTTCATATCCTTCGTTGCTCATATCTTCTAATCCTGTAACTTTTCCAACTATCCACTCGACTTTTACTGGTTGCTCGCATACGCCACCAGTAGGAATCTGATCAGAATATTTGTTCTCCATCAGATAATAAATAATTACATCTCCGTAATCACTAAATCTTTGATAATTTGTCTACATTGACGAGCATAAAATTCCTTGGTAATTTCAAGGGAACTAAGCTATGTTTTAAGCAAAATAAACTATGCTAACTGCGATTTTAATCAACATGCGGAGATACTGTAAATAACTGCTGTGTTGAATAATTGCTAAAAGCTGCTTTCTCCAAGATAAATCATCAAAAAGAATTGATGATTTTACAAGCTTAACAATATGTTATATAACAAAAATTTTAGCTTTACTTCTCGAAATATTCCT
>JAGHBD010000115.1 GCA_021161135.1 Thermoplasmata archaeon | reverse complement strand
GTATATTCTCGTTCCATAAATAAAATATTTGTCTTATGTATCTTAATACTTGAGAATATCTTCCTATAGGTCTCCTTGTTTGGGATTGTTGCCATTTTTGCTCTAAAACTTGAAAAGCAGGGATAGGGTTTATAACAATAGCTTCATTTAGCTCTTCTTGAGCATTTGAAGGAAGATTATATGCTCTAATAAACTCTCGTCGAATTGAAAAATCCCATATGATAAAATCTGTAGGTGGTGGAATAAAAGCACATACAAATAAATTTGGGAAACTTCTTTTTCTATCGATAATCATCCGAACAATTGAATAATCTGTATTTATTGAGTATGTCCCAAAAATAATAAAATTAGTAGCATTTCTAATCATTCTAGTTATTCGAGTATATATATTAAAGGCGCCTCTCGATTTTATTGGCACATCAATTACCTCCCGCTTCTGTCGATCGCAATTTCATATAACCCAAAATACATGAACTTTTTATTCACATAACCTCCCGTAAAGGAGTTAAAGTGAGATCCTATAAAGCTGGGCTTCATACAAATTTTCTATGGATTTGATTATTAAAAAGCTTACGCTGCAAGCTGCAAGCTGCAAGAAAGATACAGGCTAATGAACAGGCGAGTGGGCATCAAAAACCTCTAAATAATCGCAGAATATTATTTTTTCATGAAAGGAAAAAGAGTTATTGCCATTCTTTTGCTTCTGATGCTCATTTCCACATATTCTATAGGGGAAAGGATTTTCAGAAAGGAGGTTGAAAAGAAAAAAATAGATAACATTGTATCGCAGGAAGGATTTGCGGAAAGGGCTATTGAGAGATTAATGAAAATGGCGCACATGTCTGCTGTTTCCGCGGCAATAGTAAAAGATGGAGAACTTGTGTGGGCAAAGGGTTTTGGACTCGCTTATCGTGAGAAAAATATGGTTGCAGATGAAAATACAATATATCTCGTTGCATCTATCTCTAAAACATTTACCGCAACAGCAATTATGCAGCTGTATGAAAAAGGCTTAATAGATATAGACAAAGATGTTAATGAATACCTGCCATTTTCCCTTAGAAATCCAAAATATCCTGATGAGCCGATAACGATAAGAATGCTTCTTGCTCATCAATCGAGTTTGGCAGAAGATCCACCTGGCTTCTATTTTCGCTGTCCCGCCGGCTTAAAGATGGAAGATTATTTTGAGCAATGGCTTCATGAATATTTAACGCCAGATGGCCTTTACTATATGCCCCAGATATGGAGTGATTATGAACCAGGAGAAAAAATGTTTTATGCGAATGTTGGCTATAGCCTGCTGGGCTATATCGTTGAGAGGGTTAGCGGAGAGAGTTTTGAAGAATACTGCAGAAAAAATATTTTTGAACCTCTCGGCATGAAGAATACTAGTTTCGAATTTGAAAATTTAAATGTCAGCAGGATAGCAATGCCATATGTGTATTACAGAGGAGAATATTATCCCCTCATGTATTATTCCATCCTTGATTATCCAGCAGGGGGACTGAGGACAAACGTTGTAGATTTATCCCACTTCCTCATAGCACATATAAATGGTGGAGTTTTTAAGGGCACGAGAATTCTGAAAGAGAGAAGCGTGGAGGAAATGCATACAGTGCAATATCCAAGCGACACATACAATTTCCAATATGGTTTGGGCTTTCAGATATGGGATATAGGAGGAGAAAGATACATTGGGCATACTGGAGGCTTATATGGTGTAGCAACAAAAATGGTCTTCAGAGAAAGTGATGGAACGGGAGTGATATATTTCATAAACTCGGAAGCAAATGATTTACGGGGAATTGTGGCATATTCATTGATTGAGCGCCTCCTTTTCTGGAAAGCAAGCGGTTTCGATGCAAATGAAATTTCAATAGATAAAATAAAGGCAACTGTAATGGCTAATCTCCATTTGATCAGGAAAGAGATTAATAAAGATGCAATCGAAGAGGAAATAGATTATGCTCTTTCCCAGCTCGTTATCCCTTCATAGCCCTATACCATTTCACCATATCCTCCACTGTAGTCTTTAAATCATAGGCAGGTTGGAATCCCAGCTCCTTTTTCGCCTTTTCCCAGCTTATCCTCCTTGTTGTTCCAAAAGCCTTAACCCTAAATCTTGTTAAATATGGCTCCTTTGAAAAAATCTCATAAAAAATTGCTGCAAAATAGGCAACATAATATGGCACATGCTTTTCCACCACACTCACTCCAAGCTGGCGAGCAATTTCCTCAAAAAGCTCTCTCACCCTGCATATGAAGCTCACAACATTATATACCCCCCCTTTTCCTCCTTTCTCCAGTGCCAAACGAAGGCATCTTGCCACATCTGCTGCATGAGCAATTGTAATGAAGTTATTGCCATCGCCTATGTAGGACAACTCCCTATTTTTTGCCCTTGAAAGAAGAAGGAAACTCGCCTTCCCGCCTGCGCCAAGCACAAGGGGAGGACGCACAATGGTTACATGAAGTTGTTTATATTCCAAAAGCAGTTTTTCTCCTAAGAGTTTTGTTTTCTGGTAAATGTTGATGGGCTTTTTTGGGCTATCCTCCGTTATCCATTCGTTTTTGTTGGGAAAACCATATACCCCTGCAGAACTTGTATATACGATTTTTTCCACTCCATTGGATATACATGCTTCAGCCACATTTTTCGTGCCTTTTACATTTACTTCATAAAAAATCCTCTTTTTCCCATAATCAGATGCGTATGCAGCATTATGGAAAACCGCATCTACTC
This sequence comes from Thermoplasmata archaeon, assembly GCA_021161135.1. Classification (GTDB taxonomy): domain Archaea; phylum Thermoplasmatota; class E2; order UBA202; family JdFR-43; genus JdFR-43. Next base: position 401 of record JAGHBD010000115.1, on the reverse strand, counting down.
CTTTTGCAATCTCTTTCATTCTTTCTGCATCCCTTATATCTCCTGTAAGAATTTCAGCTTCCTCAATTTTCCTTTTTTTCCTCATTAACGCTACCACTTCATAACCATTATCCAGCAATTCCTTGACAATATATCTTCCTATGAAACCTCCTGCCCCTGTTACCAATACCCTCATTTAAGACTTAACCCCATGCATTATTTAAGTCTTCATTTTTATGATTAGTGATATATCATCCATAGGTAATTCATGAATGCATTTAAAATGAAAAATTTCGTGTGTAGTCCTGAAATTTTTTCCGCTATATTTATTTTTCCCATTCATATTATTCTCTCCTCCATAACATGAATAAGACTTTCTGGAGATAATTTTCTCCAGAAAGCCTCATACGGTGTTTCCAAAT
>JAGHBD010000108.1 GCA_021161135.1 Thermoplasmata archaeon | reverse complement strand
ATTTGGAAACACCGTATGAGGCTTTCTGGAGAAAATTATCTCCAGAAAGTCTTATTCATGTTATGGAGGAGAGAATAATATGAATGGGAAAAATAAATATAGCGGAAAAAATTTCAGGACTACACACTTCATGGTGCGGAGGCATTTGTTTTATCTAAAGATGGCATATGGAATTTCGATGCACTCATTGTTGATAAGGCGGAAAGATTTCATCTGCTTTTCTATGGGGTCTACAACAATTGCCGCATGAAATGGTTGATTGAAATATTTTCTCTGCGTTTCTATATCAATGGACGACATGAAACTTGTATAGCCTAAATGCGAGTGATACCAGCCAACAATCACATATTCATAATCTATCTCGTCGAGCTTATCAAAAATTTCCTCATACGCCTCCTTGCTAAATCTTACATAAACTGGTGATGCATCCAAGGAAGCAGTGACAGCATCATGAACAACCGAATATATGCCATTCCATTGCCTTACATCACCAATGAGAAAACCCATCGCCTCCTTGCCATGAAGAGCCATTTCATAACAATGCCTCAAAAATTTGTGACAAGCTTTCTCCCTTATATAAAAGTCAAGTTCTCCCTGCCATCTGCTCTCCACTTTTTCCTCCTCTGCTCTCTTCCTCTTCCCCATTACGGCAAAACCGTTCTCCTCCATATATTTCGCAATATCGTCTTTTCCATATTCAAAAATAATATTGGCAGGCGGCGGCTGTATCTTGTATTTCTTTTTTTCCTCCCCACTAATCTTTACCATTTTCAATTATGCGAGGCTTATGCTTCCTCTCCTCTGGCACTTTTGGAGGAGTATAGGGGTGCCTGTTAAAGTATTCTGCTGCTCTTGTGCAAGCATCTGTTTCAAAAGGGCTTTGAGGATTAGGATTGCTAAGCAATATTTCCAAACCTTTTATAAAAGCTAATAAATTGGATTTAAAAGACCATCCATCAAGCAATTTTGTGCATACATAGCCACCATCTTCTGGAGGCATTATGTTGGGGTGAAAAATACTGCTTTTCCACCTAACTATAGGTGTTTGATATGGATAATCCTCAGTTATTATTATCTTGAGTTTATGGGTGTATCTATGTCCCACCTTTCCATCTCGCCATACTGGGCCAGGTGTATCTACGAGTGTAACATTTATTTCCAGTGGAAGTTTCTCGAACTTTGGATCGGATACGACAAAATGGTGCTTGAGATTGCGTTTGCATTCTTTAAGCTCATTCTTTATTCTCTTTATTAAAATATCTTTTGGCAGGGGCATTTAACCTCCTTCCGGATCTGGAATAAGCTCTATAACATCTCCATCCTGCAAATTTGCATCCTCAACAGTAAGCTCTGCCTGCAAAATTTTCTTTCCTAGCCTTATCACATAAGCCCCTGGATTTTTCTTCCAGTAATTTGCTGCTTCCTCTATTATTTCCTCTATAGTGTTATCCTCCTCAACTTCCATATTTATTCTGTTACCTGTTTCAGCATCTTTAACAATGATTTTCATAATGCCTCACCAATTTGTAATGATTATGTATTTTAAAAATATTGCTACCCACTGTTTTGAGCATTTATTTCATGCATCATGGCAAATATGCCACCAATGATAGATGGAATAAGATATGTAATTATGTAGCCAGATAGTGATATAGCAACGGCTATTTCAGGAGATACGCCATAAATGGCAAGGAGATGAATTAAAGCTCCTTCTCTTGTGCCCAAGCCACTAACTGTTATTGGAATCATTCCGATAAGAGAGGATATTGGGTAAATCAAAACGAAATGGAGAAATGGAATATCTATGTTGAACGAAAGTGCTACAATGTAAATCTGCAGAAAGAAAAGAATGTAGCTAAAGATTTCTATAATCAAAGGAATGAGTAACGAAGAAATAGGGGGGATATCTTCATAAAATGCATTAAATTCTCTGGCTATGCTTTCTTTCATTTTTTCTGGAATGAGTATTTCATAAACAATACGAAAGATTTTCTCGCTTCTCCCTTTCTCCCTGAAAAATATTGCCATTGCCAGCAGAAGCAAGAAAAATGCAAGGAGCAGGAAAAATAGTTGAGGATAATATCTTGAGAGAAGGAAAGCCCCAAACAGAGCCAGAATGAAAAGAGAAAAAAACTCTATGAGCTGATCAATTATAACATTCGATGCACACTTTCCCAGACATTCCTTACTTTCATCCCTCAAATAAAAGATCCTTATCCAGTCACCTACCCACAAAGGCGTTATGGTGCCGTAAAACAAACCAATCAGGTTTATTTTAATCAATGGCAACAAGGAAATTTTTATCCCTTGCATTTTTGCTATAAGCTGCCATTTATACGTGCTTATCGCTATGCGAGGTATGAAAATAAGAAAGGAGAGAGCAACAAAAACGGGATTAATTTGTGAGAGAGATGATATGATGTTTTCTGCACCAATATCATGAATGATATAAATGAAGATGGCGATGCCGATGAGAGGAAGGAATTTCCTCACTTTTTTTAAATTCCGCATTCTTATGCGAAACATGAAATCGATTATAAAGTTAAGGCCGCTCTGATAGCGTAATACTCATCATTTTTCAGGGGCGGAAGTATTCATCATTGCGGCAGATATATATGCTGCAAGCCTTATAAGTTCTTTCCAAAGAATTTCCTATATCTTTTCTCCATCCTTTCCCACGATGGAAAGTGCTGCGCCCCGATTTTTTCAACCACAAAGGATGCAACAACAGAGCCGATCCTGCAACAATCTTCCATTTCATATCCTTTCATCAGCCCCATCCAGAAACCGGCTTTATAAGCATCGCCTGCGCCTGTGGCATCCTTCGTTTTTGCTGGAAGAGAGGGAATTTTTATTTTTTTGCTTCTTATAATACTCCCTTTCTTTCCTAAAGTTACTATGACGTTTTTTCCTCTCATATCTATCAATTTTTCCATCTGTTTCATTTCATTTTCATTGCAGAAAATTATTTCGGAATGCTCAATAATGTAGGAGAGGGTTTCCCTGTCAAATCTCTTTAAATCCTGCCCGGGTTCAAAAACTATGAAATCTCCTTTTTCAACCATTTTAACCGCCAGTTCTGGATGGCATGGTGCTATATGGAGGTACTTGGTTTTTATCCCCTTCATTTTCCTCATATCTTCTGATGCACCCCAGTAAAAATATATAATCTGTTCCTCACCTGCATTAAAAATGTATGCTCTTGCCACTCTTTTCTCGCTTCTATTTAGTAATGTTTTTACCCCAATTTTATCCAGATATTTTTCATATCTCTTAAAATCTCTGCCAGCAATGCTATAAAGTTTGCTTTTTCCTCCAAGCTTTGTTATTCCAACAGCTATATTTGCCCCTCCTCCTCCATAACACCTTTTCCATTCTTCAATGTATGAAGAACCGTCTCCCGAAAAATGCTTTGCTACGGTAAATATATAATCATATGCACAGTGGCCAACTACAGTTATCTCCTTCATATATTAAAGATAAGAATATCCATTTCCTGCTCTGCCTGCTTCTCATTACCATAGCCGACGACTTTTATTGTATGCCTTCCAAATAATGTTTCATCCAATGTCCAAGTAAATGGCTCTTCTGTGTCTGTATATTTAAGCTGTCCATCAATGTAAAATTCTACCTTTTCCACGTTATATGCTGTAACTTCAATATCTATTTTACCAAATACGAGTGTATTGCCAAAAATTGTTTTCATTATTTCACTGTTACCAACATACATATAGCCAGCAACTGGTTTTTCTATATACACGATGGGTTCTTCAGATAAATATCCTCCTATTTTAAGAGATGGGTCCCCGAAAAGCTCCCATTCCTCAATGGTTTTGTAATGGTGAGCGCTGTCCATTGGCTGCGTACTTATGTATGTTGTAATTGAATTGCCCCACATCTCACCAACATGTTTTCCTATATCAAAATTTTTGCACAGCAGCACATCCATGTAACCTCCCAATCCATATGTAGCATATTTCCCTACATAACCCCATGAAAGAGCTGTGGCGGCGAAGCTTGCTATGCCTCCTCCATTTCCTACTTTTACCATCTGCCATGCAAGACATAGTCCTTTATCAAATTGTCCGCTTTCACATGCACTTATTATTACAACTGGCAATTTTTGTCCATTTGCAAATGTTGTCACATCTGTAACATCAAAACCAATCCATTCATTGAAAGCTTTTGGTGGATGCGTAGCCCAGCTCAATCGATTTCCATGCCCTTCAAAATTGAAGAGTGCCGCACCTTCTCCAAACTCCTTCTTTATTGAAGATTTGCTCAACGTGCCATCAGAGGTAAAGAGAAATGTTTTTGTGAAATCATTCAAATATGAAAATGCCTTTTCCTTAACAATCTCTCCTTCATAAACTCCTTCATCATCTTCATGACTATCTCCTCCGCAACCCACCACTTCATTCATCCATGGCTGCAGCGCCGGAGCCGTGCTTTCATATGTAATTATTTTATTGATGACTGTCTCAAGCTCTGCTTCGCTTCCGCACACAAGTCGCCCCACATAAACATCTGGATAACCATCTATTTCATCTGTCTGACCATTGTGATTATACTCACCATAATATCCGTTGTTGTTTGTGTCCCAGCTACTGAATTGGGCATTTGCATCATATATGTCTGCATAATATAAGTCGCTAGCAAATTTTTCTTCCTCTCCATCATAGGCGTATGAGTATCTTACTGGAACTTTATACTGATTGCCAACAAGCAAAACATATTTTATGCCATAGTTATCAAGAGCATATTTTATTGCATATTTTATTTCCTCTGCATCGTCCCTACCCATGTAACTTGAGTATATCTCATCGGTATCCATTATTATCGTTTTTATTCCCCTCGCCTCTTTATGTTCTTTTAATGCCTGCAATTCATCTTTCCATTCAGGCGGACAGATTATAAGCAAATCATATTCGCCATTACTCATCATTTCCCTGCCCAATTTAT
>JAGHBD010000078.1 GCA_021161135.1 Thermoplasmata archaeon | reverse complement strand
AATGATTATGATATAGATGGAACAATAGATGCATCTACAATATCCATTGTAGATTCACCATTACATGGTAGCTTAAACATAAATTATACGACAGGAGAAGTACAATACATTCCAGATTCAAATTACTATGGCTCAGATTCATTCAACTATACTGTAAATGATAATGATGGAGCTACATCAAATGTAGCTACAGTTTATATCAATGTGGGCACTGAAAATGATGTGCCTGTCGCAGGAGATGATTACATTACAGTATATGAAGGGGGAACTGCTACTGCGTTAAATAATGGAAATACAAGTGTTTTAGCCAACGACACAGATGCAGATGGTGACACACTCGAAGCAATCCTCATTACTCCTCCATCACATGGAACACTTACTCTCTACTCAAATGGTTCATTTGTATATGTTCATGATGGAAGCGAAACAACAAGCGATGAGTTTGTTTATAAGGCAGTTGATGGCAATGGCGGCTTTGACACAGCCACAGTTTATATTACAATCATTCCTATAAATGATCCACCCATAGCCAACGATGACTACTATACCACAGAAGAAGACACAACCCTTGTTATTCCAGCCCTAGGAATATTGGCCAACGACACAGATGCAGATGGTGACACACTTGAAGCAATCCTCATTACTCCTCCATCACATGGAACACTTACTCTCTACTCAAATGGTTCATTTGTATATGTTCCAAATGAAAACTATAATGGAAATGACACATTTGAATATAAGGCAAATGATGGCGTAGCAGACTCAAACGTTGCAATAGTGCATATTCTTATAACCCCGTTGAATGATCCACCTGTTGCTAAGGACGATTATGCAAAAGTGAGTGAAAATTCGGCAGATAACCAAATCGATGTGCTTGCTAACGACACAGATGCAGATGGTGACACACTAACAATAATTTCAACAACATCCCCGTTGCATGGAACGGCATATACAGATGGAAATTATGTCTATTATACTCCTAATCCAAATTATCATGGCTCCGATGAATTTAACTACACCATATCAGATGGCAAGGGTGGCTTTGACACAGCTACAGTTTATATTATAATCGAAGCCCTACCTAAGCCAAACATCAGTATAAATAAAATAGATGTACCAGATCCAATAAAAGCAGGCGATATACTTCATTACATAATCAATGTTTCAAATAATGGCGACGCCCCCGCCAGCGGGCTGAGAATTATTGATGATTATGATGAAACAGCTATCCAGATATTGAATTTCTCGGCAGGTGGTGCTGATAGCGGTGGGAGAATCATATGGGAGAATGTATCTATTCCATCTCATTCCTATAAACTGTTTTTCATAAATGCAAGTGTCAGAGATGATTTGGAAAATGGGGTCATCATATATAATCTGGCAAACTACTCTTATGCTGAAGGAGAGGGAGAGGTGTTGGTGGATACTGTGGTGCTAGCCTATGAAATTGAAGATCCAAAAGTTGCTGTAGATTTAAACGGCCCTCCATTGATGCCAGGCGATGAACTTGAGTACAGGATATGGATAAATAATACAGGAGGCATTGCTGTTAACAAAGGAAAATTCATTGATGCCGTGCCGGAGAATACAAGTTATGTTGCAAATTCATCATATGTATCCTTTGGTAACATCTCATATGACGCAACAAACAATACGATAGTATGGAATGGGAACATTCCTGCAGGTGCATCTCTTTATATCTCTTTTAGAGTTATAATAGGAAATGTGCCATCTGGAACAATTATTTCCAATCAGGGATTCCTTTATTATGATAATACGACGGATCCAACAGATGATCCTTCCACGCCTCCAGATGATGACCCAACAAATGTAACAGTTTTAGCACCTTCATTGACAATAGCAAAATCTGACAATCCCGATCCCGTGCAGGCAGGAAAGCAACTCACATATACCATCACTGTATCGAATAATGGTGATGCACCAGCATATAATGTGGTGATACGAGAGCAATATGATAACAATTTCATTTTTACTTCAGCTTCTCCGTCCCCAGATGCAGGCACCACCAATAAATGGAGTATCGGCACCATAAATGCTGGAGAAAGCGTAACAATAACAATAACTGGAACAGTTGCAATGAATAATGAAAGTACACTCATAAATGTTGCAACCTACTCTTCATCAAATGCTGGAAACGGAAGAGTTATGGAAACAACTAATGTAGTTATCCCGCTTGTGAGTATAGAAAAGGAAGCATCATCTAGCATTGTTGAGGCTGGTGATCTCGTAACTTATACAATAACATATTCGAATCCAGGTGATGTGGATTTAAGTAATGTTGTGATTTATGACACATATCCGTCGCATACAACATTTATCTCAGCAACTCCATCACCAACAATTGGCAACGATACTTGGGTGATAGGTAGTTTGCCGGCGCATTCTGGAGGTACAATAACAGTAACGCTACGCATCGATTCTCCACTTGAAAATGGAACAATCCTTACAAATTATGTTGAAATAACAAGTGATGAAGGCGCTAATGATAGTGATGAAGCCAGTATAATAGTTCATTCTTCACCTGTGCTTGTGATATCCAAGACAGATAACCCTGATCCAGTTAATTCAGGCGGTTATCTTGAATACACAATCCATGTTGAAAATACAGGTAATGGTAATGCTACTAACGTTATCGTCACCGATAACTTCAATCCAATACTCCAAATAATAGACGCAGATGGCGGAATCATAAATGGAAATACCATTACTTGGAATATTCCATTGCTTGCACCTGGGGGGAGCGTAACATATGTTATCAATGCGAGTGTTGGGATAACTGATGTTGATATGGTGATATACAATTATGTTAATGTAACATCAGATGAGGGGGCATATGATGAGGATAATGAAAGTACGAATGTTGTAGCTCAAACAATGGCATATCCTTTCTTGGAGATAGTGAAAGAAGATAATCCTGACCCTGTTGCATATGGAGGGAAAATAGAATATACAATAACAGTCAGAAATCTTGGAGATGGAGATGCTACAGGAGTTGTAGTGAAGGATGTTATTGATGGGGCAACACAGTTTATTTCAGCCTCGCCCTCGCCAGATGAAATAAATGGAAGAGAGCTTGTATGGAACATTGGCACGGTAACACCAGGACAAACCATCACAATATCTGTGGTGGTTAAAGTGAACGGATTTGGTATAATCTACAACATTGCTAATGTTACATCAAATGAAGGGCTTTATGATGAAGATAATGAAACAACCACAGTCATAAATGATACAGAGCCTCCACACAGCAGGAAAGTTTTCCATGGTGAAGTAAGAAATGTATCAATGTATGGAGTATATCTCCTCCATTATATACCCCCAACGACTTACATAACATTGAAGAGTGTGGATTATCCAATACCTGGAGCATCGGGAGTAAATCATACATACTATAGGATATGGAAGTGGAATAATGAAACGGGAGAGTGGGAGAGCATTTTTAACTGGAAAGAGTATTTCGGCGAGGAAATACATCTCTATGAGTTGGATGGTTATGGCAAATATGAGATAGAGTTTTACAGTATAGACAGAAGAGGAAATGTAGAGGAGGTAGAATGGAATGATGTCATCGTTTATGAACCATAAATTACTTCTCCTATTTCTTACTCTTGCAATCGCTATTCCAGCGGCGGCTTCCTATCCCGGGGATGAGGAGCCGACAGATAAAAGCGTATGGGCGAAAATAGATTATGCAAGCTTTGATATGGAAAGCATAAATGAGAATGTGGTAAAAATTACAATAGAGGCTAGAGGAGAAGCTTCTTCAAATACTCATCATTGTGGAATAGCTTTCGTAGTTGTATATAAAGATGGTTCTACCAATTATAACGGTGTTTTCATAGAAGGTCCATTAAATATAACGGCGGAGGAGACTTTACTTTTTGAACCAACCAACGATAATAACTGGAGTAAATGGAAATTTTATAATGTTGCATATGTGGATAGGGAAAAAATAGGACTTACGAAAGAGGATCTAAAAAATGTTTCATCATTTGAGGTATGGGTGAGGGCATACAGAGATGCAGAAGGCAAATTATGGAATCAGAGCTTTTTGACTGTGACACAGAATGTGAGCAGCGAGATAGAAGAATTTTATGAAGAGAACAATGATAATCATGATGTTTGGTTTTTAGCTGGCTTTGCATTGGCTGTTGTAGTTATTGGAGGATATGCAGCTTACAAGTGGAAAAAGAGAAGCTAAAATAATATTTCTGCATATATAATCGGAGGAGAGAGCACGGGAAAAAGGAGAGGAATATCTGCGGAGAGGATAGCAAGAAGAATGCTTGAGGGAAAGGGATTCAAAATAGTCACTACCAACTATAAAATAAATTCAAAGGGAGAGAACATTGCGGAAATAGATATAGTTGCAGAAAAGGATGGAGAGAGATATGCGGTGGAGGTTAAATCTGGGAAAGCTAGTCTCACGTCGATTCGCCAAGCATATGCAAATGCCCAACTTGCTGGATTGAAGCCATTACTTATATGCAAAAAAAGCGATGAAGCCACAAAGGAAGCAGCTAAAAAGCTTGGCGTGGAGATAATGGAATTTAGTGAATACCATCTTCTCCTAGAGCCAGAGGAGCTTGAAAGCATAGTTAAGAAGTGCATGGAAGAAGTCATGGAGGATTACGGCTTTCTTCCATTTCCGTATGAAAGCATAGATGATAAATCAATGGAAGTTATAAGGGCTATAGCGATAGCTGAAGATTTTTCTCATGCTGCTAAAATCCTTCGCGTTAAAGAAGAAAAGATGGAGAAAGAGATAGCGAAGCTGTCGAGAAAGGGATTCCTTCCTTCAAGAAGTCTTTCATTTCGTGATTTGAAAAGAATTTGTCTTGGCTTTTTAATGAGATACGAGTTGATGCTTAAACTGGATAAAATGGAAAAAGATATAGAAGAGATAAAGAAAAAACTCGGTCTTTAAAGTAAATTTTCTAAGAATTGTTTCAACTTAATTGCTGCTTTTCCTCTATGTGAGAACTTATTTTTTTCCTCTATTTCCATCTCTCCAAATGTTTTTTGACTGCCGTTTGGAATGAATATAGGATCATATCCAAATCCTCTGTCCCCTCTTTCCTCCTCTGCTATTTTTCCCTCGCTAATACCTCTAAAAAGGTACATCCCTCCGTTATAAAATCCTATTACTGACATGAATTGCGCTTTTCTATCAATAACTCCTTCCATGAGCTTGAGGATACCTTTATTTCCAATGCATTTAAAGACATAGGAAGAGAAAACGCCGGGAAAACCTTTTAGTGCTTGGATGAAAAGACCCGAATCCTCAATGAAAAATGGACCATTAATCCTATTTTTAAGATAATTTATGCCATATTCCACCACTTCTTCGAGACTGTTAGCCTGTATTTCTGGATACGGAATATGAAGCATTTCTATTTCATGCTGCAAAATTTTGCTTATTTCCTCATATTTATGCTTATTACTTGTTACAAAATATATCATGATACCCTCCTCATATATCTACCTCTTTTCGCTATCTCTTCCACCTTTTTAATAACATTCGTCGCCCCATCAAAATTTTCCTTATATGATTCTATGACCCATTTGAATAACCTCCCATCTTCATGCGCCGCCTTAAAAGCCTCCATTAAGAGATGTAAATCAACCCCTCTATCCTCATCCTCACCACTTTTCATTCCCAATCCAAAATCGATGAAATATAATTTGTTATTCATCCATACCATATTAGAGGTTGTTATATCGCCATGTATTATGTTGTTTTTATGCATATTTGCAATAGCCTTTCCAATTTCCCTGCATACCCTTTTTTTCCAGTCATCGCCCCTTTTATCAATTACATCCTTTATTCTCTCTCCATCCAAATATTGCATAACTATTTCCTTCTCTTTTATCCTCAAATCATATATTATGGGCACACCAACCCCCGCAACACGAGCAGCCATCATGAGCATTGCCTCCCTTTTTGTCCTCTGCTCCCTTATGATCTCATCTATCTCTTTTATCCTATATTTTTTACTCACTCTTTTCTTTATCACAACTTTCCTCCCTCTCCACTCCCCCCGATATATTATTGCCTCAGCTCCTCTCCTTATTATCTCCATTTTACTTCCACCTCATCTGTTCTGAAATTTTGTCTCACCTTCGTCTCTTCCATCATCATTTCCATACCACTCTCATACATCAGCAAGCCAGTCCATGCAATCATTGCTCCATTATCCACCAGAAACTCATTTGGGGGACAGAAAAATTTTGCTCCCCTTTCCTCGGCCATTATCCTTACCATCTCTTGCAACCTTTTATTGCATGCCACTCCCCCTCCCAGCAGCACTTCCTCCTTTTCTGTATGAGCCATTGCTCTTTCTGTAATTTCAGTCAGCATGCTGAAACATGTTTCCTGCAAAGAGTAGCATATATCCTCGATGTTTTCTTTTTTCAACATGTGTATTGCTGCTGTGAGTATGCCAGAAAATGCGACATCCATTCCCTTTACAGAATAAGGCAGAGGAATATACTTCTTGCCCTCTTTTGCCTTCTTTTCTATTATCGGCCCGGCAGGAAACGGCATGCCCGCCTCCCTCCCAAACTTATCCAAGCAATTTCCTATCCCAATATCCAGTGTTTCCCCAAAAACCCTGTATCTGCCAGCCATAAAAGCTATAACCTGCGTATTTCCTCCAGAAACATAGAGAAGCACGGGGTCGGAGCATTTTGTGAGTGCCCTCCCTATTTCCAGATGAGCAATACAGTGATTTACGCCAACGATTGGTTTTTTAAGTAGCAAAGCCAAACTTCTCGCCGCCGTTGCAGCAGTCCGCAGGCATGGTCCGAGCCCGGGGCCAATAGAGAAAGCTATAACATCAATTTCTTCTATAGCAACGCCTGATTTCTCTATACTTTCCTTCAGGATGTAAGGGAATTGTTTTACATGGTGATTTGCTGCCTCCCGTGGATGAATTCCTCCCTTTTCGGGCTTATACATCCTTGAAACATTTGCTAAAACCCTGCATTTGCCATTTTCCTTTACCACTATTCCTATGCCTATTGTATGGGCTGTTCCCTCTATTCCTAAGCAAATCATAAACTTTTAATTAGTTCCGCAATCTCCTCTCTCTTTTCCTTTTCTTTTGGTAGGGCTATAGATGCCTTCCATTTTTTGCTGCCATCATCTAAATAGTAGCCACGAGATATGGAGATAAACTCATTTTCTCCATCCTCACTTATTGCTTTTTTTCTGGCAACCTCTATAAAATTATTTCTCCCAAATTTTATCTCCTTTGCCTCTATTATTTCATATTCTACCATTTTATCCGAGAATAATGCCTTCGCTGCATTTAAATATTGTGTTTCTAAATGTGAGAGCATTATTCCGGCAACTCAAAATAACTCAGGTTTATATGTGCCCAGTCATTGAAATCCCTTTTTCCATGAGAACCATCTGAATAATCAAGAATTTTGTATGTGTAGCGATAATTCATTATGCTTTTGTAATTTCTGTATATGTAGTAGCCAAGTTGCCAGGGATATTTTGAAAATTGATTATCGCAACCAGGAGGATTTCCAAATCTTATGCCAAAGTTGTGCCCCATCTCATGCATTATCACCGAGGCAATGAAATAGTCAAAGGGTATATCGGGGCGAAATCTGTCATATTTTTTCATCTGAGAAATTGAGACAACAAAACTGTTTGTTCCCGGTCCATATCCCCAGAATGCTGGACCATCCCCTGCAAATGAGTAGCCAGTTGGGAAACAATCATTTACAAAAATACCATAATGGAATATGCTTCTTCTCCCGTTTGCCCCATTGTTAAGAAAGTGATTTTTATATATCTCAAGAACTTCTTGCTGACTTGTGAAGGAGTCGAATGGTATCGACTCATCTATTTCAACATGGAAGATAATATTTCTTCTGTGAAACGGATTCTTGAGCATTTCTATGGCTTTATTGGTAACTACACAACCCTCTCCGTTGTCCATATAATCGATTTCCAGAAAAACATCTTTTCTGAAAGGATCTGAGGACATTAAATATTCCTCAAAATTTGTTATGCCGTCATTATCATAATCCAGCACATAGTGATTTTCATATTCAAATGGATTGAATCCCCATCTCCATTCCCATGATGTTGGTAAGCCATCGTTATCATAATCTATGCTGCCATCATTTATTGTAGGATTGGTCCCATACTCATTTACTTCCATCCAGTATGGAATGCCATCCCCATCAAAATCATTCTGATATATGTTGAAATATAATTCACAATCTCTCTCATTTACATAAATGCTTCCGTCATCGCATCCATTCGCTCTTCCATAACCGCTCGCATCTCCAATGAAATCATCCCCGTTCCATCTCCCGGTTTTTATGCTGTATTTGAGATGTAGGCTGTTATTCTCTCCCTCTATATCGCATAATACACTTCTATTTTCCCCGAGTTCAAAAAGTTGAATTTCTATTTCCACAATTTCTTTATCATCATCTACATTTCTGGAAACGTTCCAGAAGTTGTAAATATATCTTTCATTTCTCCATACAGGACTTGTGTATTCCTCACCATCTATAAAAACTTTTAAAAAGAAATCCGGCTCATTACCATCTATTTCATCAATTGCCCTCAAAGCAATAAATTCTAATGTTACACTAACATCCACCAGAGGATCGTAATCATTCATCACATCCTCATTTTTTGAAAATTCTGCCGGTGAAGCACTTAACCCCAAGATTATTGCCATAATGATTGCCATCAGCTTTAATATCTTCATGAGGGGTTATTGGCAATGGTTATAAAAAAATTGGTGTAATCACTTGTAGTCAAATATTACTTCATCAAATTCATCCTCAAGCGAGAGTAATTCATCCCGCGGCTTTTCATTGAGATACACATCAAAAAAAGCAAGTGTAAATGTATTCACTATTTTAATCAGCATCTTTCCATCGATGCTTCCAAAGCCAGGTATCACGCTTCTGGGTATATTGGGCATGAAATGTGGAAAAAGCAGTGGTAAATCAGTAAAATCCTGATGGGCTGAGCCCAGTATAGATGCACGATAGGTATCGCCTTTCAGAACTTCCCAGAAATTCTGCAGGGCTTCATCGCTTTCAAATCTTCCCTCAACAAAGAACATGAAAAAAGGTTTTGCCATTCCTTCCTCAAAAACCTCTCCTCTGAAATAGCCATCCATTGCCAGCCCCGCCTTTATGTGGCGGTTGCCATAGCAAGCCATCGCCGCCGCCCCGCCGCCAAATGAATGTCCGTATATGCCGATTCTGCTGGCATCTATTTTCCCAGACCATTTGTTGGATGTAAGAAGATAGTTGCACACATAATCTATGTCTCCGAGAACCTCCTCAAAAGCGGTGTCAAAATACCATTGGATATATTGGCTATCCTTATTTGAGAGGTCGGGCAGTTCAATAACCCTGCCATCTGGAAATACAGTTACTCCTGCAACATATGGATGTGTTATGGCGGCAACTATAAAACCATGACTCACAAGATTTTCAATCATTGAAGTATAGAGGGCAGGATATCCTCTATAGCCATGCGAGAATATAACCAAAGGGAATTTTCCATCTGCAGGTGTTGCATTTATGAAGGAGTGGGTTCGTACATATTTATATGCATCTTTTGGAATCCAGAATAGTGGTATTGGCGACTCCTTGAAAAGATATGCGAACTCTTCCTTTTTCATGTATT
>JAGHBD010000027.1 GCA_021161135.1 Thermoplasmata archaeon | reverse complement strand
TTGATATCGAATTGAAGCCTGTTCCCTCTATTCTTTTCTTTATTTTTTCTGCAAGCGGAGTTGGAATAGAGACGGTGGTATATTTTCCCTTTTCTACTTTCTTTTCATCGCCCATGAACCTGTAATTAAATATTATTATAAATAAATTGTGCCAAAAACGTAAATAGACGTAATTTTTTTGTAAAAAGTGATAATCAGAAAGTGCAAGGAGGAAGATTTGGAGGAGGTATTCAGAATAGAGTTACTTTCATTTAAATTTGCGTATCCCCGCCTTCTGTTTCATGAATATTTGGAAAAACTGTTTTTCGTTGCTGAGGAAAACGGAAAAATAGTTGGTTATGTAATGGCTGATGAAAAAAGAAATCTGATAGTTTCCATAGCTGTTCATCCCGCATATAGAAGAAAAGGATATGGAAAAAAGTTATTGGAACACGTCCTAAATTTCATGAAGGGAAAAGTGATACTTCAGGTGAGGAAAAGTAATGAGAGAGCCATAAAATTTTATGAAAAATTGGGTTTCAGAAAAATTGGAGAGATTAAGAAATACTATATTGATGGAGAAGATGCCATTTTAATGGCTAAGAGGATAGATTGAGGATTGCCTGAGCAATGTCACCTTTCGCTTCTTCAAGTGCTTTTATTGCCTCCTCTCTACTTTTGCCTGTTTTTTCCATAACAAGTTCCACATCCTCTTCATTAATCTTCATCTTTATTTTTGGCTCCCCAACTATCTGATAAGTTTTTTGTCCTTTCATTTCCATTATGGTGACAGAGGGATTTTCAAAAACATATTGTTTATCCCCCGCCTCAATTATTACCCTATCTGCTTTCAATTCTTTTATGTTAATTCCCATTTTTTTCATCATTATGCGAAGCTGTTTATCATCTACTGGAAGCATGAGAATATATGGTAGCAAAGCTTAAATCTTTTTGTATGCTCAATCAAACGATTCTGAGTTTTCCGAGTTGTGGCTCATAAATCAATCCTTTTTCCATAAGAGAGGCTATAACCTCATCTACAATTTCTCTTTCCATACCTTCCTGTTTTGCTTTTTCCACAACATCATCCCATGATGCCCCTTCCTCGCCCTGCAGTTCCTCTATGATTTTGATTATCTTTTCCTCCTCTTCCTCATAATTCTGCTTCATTTCCTTCCTTCCAGAAGTTATGAAAGAGAGAGCCTCTTTTGCCATTATTTCGTAATGGTGGATATCCACGTCTTTATATACCTTCAGCGCTTCTGCCACTCCTTCTGCTACAAGCGGTGGATAACCGAGTTCCATGAGCTGTTTTGCTGTCACATTTTTCATGTTCATTGCATCTTTCATCGCATTTATTCTGATTAGCATATTCTTACATGCTTCTATAATCCAGTAGTTTCTTTCTTTTACGCTTACTTCCTTCGCCATTTCTGCCCTTGCCGAGAGATAAAGCACACCCTCCTCTGGTTCATAAATTCTTGCTTTGCCAACTATTGCTATATAACTTGGTATGGGCATATCTGCCAGTATGCTTGCAACTTCAGGTTTAAAAGCTTCCGCATACACAACATGTATGCCTGTTGGATCAGAAATTCGTGCCCTTCTTCTTATACCTTCTGCCCCTATTTCCTCAACATCTGTCAGCACACCAACTATAAATAATCGATTGATTTTTGCACCGAGAGGAGTTATTACGTATTTTGGTGCTTTTTCTCCTCTTGCCTGAATAACATGATTCGCATCATTATATTCTGCAGCAAATATCCTCCAAGCTGGCTCCCTCATATTTTATCCCTCCAGTTGCATCAAAATTTGCTCAGCTTCCTCCTTCTCATCTATATCCACTGTTTGAGCATCGGAGGCAAAAATGGTTATTATGAAATCACTTGGCATTGAATCTCCTTTTACTCTAACAGGTTTCGCTGCCAGTTTATCAAAAATTTCTTCATATACAATGCCGTAATCCATCGCTTCCTTCGCTATTTTGAGATATTCCTCCATGCTTTTACCAAGCAACCTTTCAGAAATTTCCCTATTGAATATAACATCTACTGCGCCAGTTCCATCATCGAGAAGAGCTCTTATTCTTAAATCTGGCACCCCATCTACTTCTCCATCCTCCTCACATACACCATTCCTTATTCTTCTATTGCATTTTGGACATCTGAATATTATGCCCGAATCTTTTCTTACATCCAAAATAACTCCTTGAATATTTAGCTCTATGCCCCCACCTGCTTCAACAATTTTATATAAAGGAACGATTCTTTCTTCCATTATAATCTCTTCATCTAATTTTTCCACTTCAGCATTCTCATCAAATATGAGTTGCGGCGCTCCCCGCCACTTCCTGATATAACCGCCTTTTATTTTTAGCACATCACCTTCCTTTAAACCAAAATCATGCCATGCTGTGAAACGAATTTTTGCGGTCTCATCTCCCATTATGCCAGAAAAAACCTTTCTCTCTTCCCCTCCTATATTCACAACTCTTTCCTCAATCGATAAAATTTTTCCTCTCACCTCAACATTTGACAAACCTGGTCTCAAATCAATAAGATTGTATTTCTGCGGTGGTCTCTTTACCAAATCTATGTCATAATCCACTTTTTCCACTTCACTCCATTCTGAAAGGCTGAGGCGCGGCTGTCCCTCCCACTCGCTGCTAGATGCATTCTTTATTTTTATAACGTCTCCCTTCTGCAGGCCAAAATCCTTCCATGCGGTGAATGGGAGCACAGCAGTTTCATCTCCAAGCAAGCCACGATATATCTTCCGCCTCTCACCCCTCACTTCCACTTCCCTTTCATCTATTGCGAGAACTTTTGCAATGACACACATATTACGTTCATTTACCCTTACATCCTTAAGTTTTTTCTCTTTTACCACACTCCCGTACTTATTTATCACCGCTTCTTTTGCATGTTCTAAAGGTACTCCATATTCCAAAAACTTTCTCAAGTCTTTTTCCACTGCCTCTCTATCGGCATCAACAGCTTCTAGAATTTCATTGACTGCTGCCTCAATATCTATTTCCATCAATCATTAATGGGGTTTGTCTATAAAATTTTATGGTGGGTCAATTTGCACATGAGGTAAAGATATATAAAACCATATCATATTCCCTTTTATGGTATTGCCTATCGACTTACTAGAAGTCAGTTTAAATAGGGATATTTCTTTGTTGCTCAAAGACGGCAGGATACTCAATGGAAAACTCATTGGATATGATCAATACATGAATCTGGTGCTCGACGATGCAAGAGAAGAAAAGGAAGGAGAGGAAAAAAGGTTGGGGAGGGTTGTTGTGAGAGGGAGTAATGTAGTTAGT
>JAGHBD010000158.1 GCA_021161135.1 Thermoplasmata archaeon | reverse complement strand
GTGCCAAGGTGGCGATCTTCCGGCTGATCTACCGGCCCTCGTATATGTATATTTATGCCTTCATAAAAGTTTTGTATAAATTCTCTCCTTATAAATGGCAATTCAATCCGTTTCTAATTCCTTTAATTCCTTTTTCACCATTTCAATTGCCTTCTTTTTTGCTTCCTCAAGCCTATCTACCTTTCCTCCTGCCTGCGCTATTGTTCTCTTTCCTCCTCCGCCGCCGAGCATTTTGCCAATTTCCTTTGCAATCTTTGAGCAATCTATGGACAAATCTTTGGAGCAGGCTATTGTGATCAATCCACTTTTGCCTTTTTTCGATGAGGATATGACGACTGTCTTTTCCTTCGTAAGTTCTCTTATGGCAGAGGGCATTAAGTCATCCTGAACGATGATTTTTATTCCATGAAATTCCTCAGCTGCTTTCTCTCCCAGCTTCTCCTGCAACTTTTCTACCTCTTTAAGCAATCTCTTTCTTTCCTCAACCACTTTTTTAACTGCCTCGCCTGCCTTTTCTGGTTGCACACCAAGCACAGATGCAATTTCTCTAAGCATTTTTTCCTGCCTCTGCATATACTCTATTGCCTTTTCCCCTGCACAGAATCTAAGCCTTTCCACCCCATCCTGCACCCTCTCCACACCTATGATTTTTATCATTCCTATTTCAGCTGTGTTATTAACATGCGTGCCTCCACATGCCTCAGCATCTATGCCAGGAATATTAACAACCCTGATTATCCTCCCTTTTGGTGGCCCGCCCTGATAGAGACGGAAGCCAAATTTTTTCTCCGCTTCATCCCTGCGCATAAATGTTTTCTCCACCGGCAAAGCTTTTCTTACCACCTCATTTGCTATTCTCTCAATCTCCCTCGCCTCCTCATTTATCCTTTTATAATGCGTAACATCAAGCCTCGCTTCCTCCTCATTTAACTCACTCCCTGCCTGCCATATATGACTTCCCAAGACGCTTCGAGCAGCATAGTTTATAACATGCGTCGCCGTATGATGGCGCATCATGGCATAGCGGCGCCCCCAGTCAATTTCTCCTTCCACCTCTCCCTTTTTTAACTCTCCATCAACAAAATGGAGAATTGCCTTTCCCGCCTTTTCAACTTTTTTTACCCTCACCTTCTTCCCATTCTGCATTAGGTAGCCGGTGTCACTTTGTTGTCCCCCTCCTTCGGGGTAAAAAAGGGTTTTGTCGAGAATAGCAACATTGCCTTCTATATGCACGACTTTTGCATCAAACTGCTTAGCATATTCATCATCATAGTAGAGAGGGGTTGTTTCAATGTTATATTCTTTGCTCCTTTCCATTTTTTCTTCTTTTTTCTGTGTCTTCAAATGACGTTCTGCCACCATTGATTCGAAATCTTCAGGTATATCAATCTCAGCTATTTCCCTCACAATTTCTGGATGGATGCCATGAGAATCATAAAATTCAATTAATTTTTCGATGCTTATCTTGCCTTCTTTTTCCAGATATCTTTTTACCATTGCCCTTCCTTTCTCCATAGCGCTATAAAATTTTTCTGTTTCAATTTCAAGAATCTCTTCTATTCTTTTACTCTCTTCCTTCAACTCGGGAAAATCTTTCGAGAGATAATTTATGTGCTCATTAACTATGGAAAACAAGCCATCTCTATAACCAATTTTGCTCATGAAACGGAGAGCCCTCCTTATTATAAGCCTCGCAAGATATCCTGCTCCAGAGTTGGAAGGAACTATACCATCAGCGAGCATGAATGCAAGGCATCTTGCATGATCAGCAATAGCATAAATGTATTCCATCTGCACCTCCTTTGCTCCTTCTTCTATCTTTTCTATTGCATACGGAAAAATGGCATCATATACGGTTTTACTTCCATTTACAAGCCACACAAGCCTTTCTAAGCCGTAACCAGTATCGACTATTTTCAGGGGCATTTCAGAATAACGGAGTCCTTTAACCTCATACTCGCCTCCCTCATCTTCTTTCAAATTCATAAAAACGAGGGTTGCAACTTCTAAGCCATGGCTTAATACTTCAAAACATGCTCCAGCGTTGCCGCCGCCTGCCCACTCCGCCTCCTTATATGTGATGGCATCGATGCCTAACTCTTTTAGAAATTCATGGCAATAGGCAACCGTTTCTTCCGTCCAATAGATTTTTTCATCGTTGTTAAAAGCATGGTGCCCCATCATTTCAAAGAGGGTCAGGTGGCGACCGCTTTTTCCCACCTCCTCCAAGTCATTGAGGCGGATGCTTGGCTGAGAGATTGCGAGGGGGTTTGCAGGAGGTGGAACTTCTCCACTGGTCACATGAGGTTGAAAATCCGCTATGGAGGCAATGGTGAGATAAATATCATCTCTCCATCTTGCAACAACAGGATATCTTTTAAGACGAGTGTGGTTATGGCGTTCAAAAAAAGAAAGAAATGCCTCCCTCATTTCATGCAAGTTCATTTTTTTACCAACTGGATTGCCAATGAATGTATAATCAACGCATGGAGCATCCCCGCATAACTTTTGCTTCTCATCCTGAGTCCAGAAATAGGCACCACATTTTTCACATTTTCTTCTTATAAATCCTTCTCTGCTGAAAAATTTTAGCTGTAGCATTTTCTCCAGCTTCGGATGCATTGTTGTATATAAGGGCATCTATATATGTATTTTCAGTAATTCATCGATTCAATTTTTAATCAAAACATTTTTATTTTAAATTTCCCTTATATTACAATGGATGAACTTGAGCTCGAACATCTAAGACAGGTGCTTGATTATCTGCCTTGCACAATATGTGAGGAGAGAATAAGCGAGGAGGAAAGGAAATATCTATGCACTGTATGTGCAAGAATAAACAGAATAGTTTCGGCAGAAAAGGCTATACCAAAATGGAAAGTGGAGAATGGCGAGATAGTTGCTATTGAAGGAATGGAAATTGAAGAACTGAAACCAAAGATAAAGGTAATAGAAAAGGAGGAGGAGAGAGAGGAGGAGGTTAGCGAAGAAGAGGTGGAGGTTCTAGAAATCGGAGAGGAGATAAAAGAGGAGGAACTCGAAATCGAGGAGGAGCTACCAGAATGGAGGGCAGTTGATGAAGCATACAAACACGGGGAATACATACTCTATACAAAGGAGGTAAAGCTAAGGGGAGGAAGAAAGCAGCGCATTTATTTCTTCAGCAAGAAACAGCCAGAAGATGCTACGCCTTGCCCGCTGCCAGAGGGATATGAAGTAAAAGTGAATGAAAAAACGGGTTTGCCATTTTTAAAGAAAAAGAAATAATGCTGGAACAGCTCGATTATATTCTCCCAAAAGACAGGATTGCTCAAAAGCCCACTTTTCCAAGAGACCACTGCAACCTTCTGGTGTTGAAAGGAAAAGAAATAGAGCACAGAAAGTTCTACCAGATTGTTGAATATTTTGATGCTGGAGATGTTCTCGTGCTCAACAATTCAAAGGTAATGAAGGTAAGGCTTGAGGGAAGAAAAGCAACTGGAGGAAAGCTTGACATACTCGTTATAGGAGAGAAAGACGGAGATTACGAATGCCTTATAAGAGGAAAATACAGGGATGGCACAGAGTTCTTTATCAATGGTCATAAATGCAAGGTAATAAAGAAAATGGAGGGAAGATGTCTCGTTTCTATCCCTCTTACAATGAATGAAATAGAAAAAATAGGAAAAATGCCCACGCCTCCATACATAAAGGAAGAGGTTAAGGATGATGAATGGTATCAGACAGTATATGCAAAGGAAAAAGGCTCAATTGCTGCTCCAACTGCCGGCCTTCATTTTACGGAGGAGCTGTTCAAAAAATTGCGCCACAGGGGCGTGGAAATTGTTTTTATAACGTTACATGTGGGACTTGCCACCTTCCTTCCGCCTGAAAGGATGAGGGGCGAGAAGGAATATTATTCAATAAGCAAAGAGGCTGCAGAGAAAATTAATGAGGCGGAAGGCAAAGTTGTGGCTGTTGGAACAACAACTGTAAAAGCGCTGGAGAGTGCATCCAAGAATGGCAAGGTATTCGCAACATCAGGCTGGAGCAATCTTTTTATTTCTCCTGGCTATCAATTCCAATCCCCAATAAAAGGCATGATAACAAACTTTCATATGCCAAAATCTTCGCCTCTCATGCTCACTGCCGCATTTGCTGGTGTGGATGAAATAATGAGGGCGTACCAGGAAGCTTTAAAAAGAGATTACAGGTTCCTGAGCTTTGGAGATGCCATGCTGATATTAAAATGTTTGAAATAGTTGCTGAAAAAGGAAGAGCCAGAGCAGGCATAATAAAAGTTGGCAACGTTACTCTCGAGACGCCCGCCTTTCTTCCTGTGGCGACAAAAGCATGCATAAAAACAATAACACCTTCTGAAGCAAAGGAAGTGGGGTGCAAGGCAATAATTGTAAATGCACTTCATATTTACAGGAGGGCATATGAAATTGTATGTGAAAAGGGACTTCATGAATTTATGAAATGGGATGGAATTATTTTTACAGACAGCGGGGGTTTTCAGTCGATAAAAAAATTCCCGGCTTTTGTCAGCGATGATGGCGTGATATTCAAAATGCCAGATGGAAGGGAAGAAATTTTCGCACCAGAAAAAAGTATTGAGGTGCAACGTAATATAGGAAGTGATTTTTTCTTTGCCTTAGATGACTGTCCTTCCTATCCATACACAAGGGAAAGAGTAGAAAAAGCCGTTGAAAGGACGATAAAATGGGCGGAATCATGCCAAGGAGGTAATGTTTTCGTAATTCTACAGGGAGGAACGTATGAGGACTTACGCCTTAAATGCATCGAAGGTGTTTCATCTATGAACTTTTTTGGCTATGCTATCGGCGGACTGTGTATTGGAGAGCCAAAGGAAGAAATGCATAGAATGGTGGATATAACAACTCGCGCCCTCCCCAAAGAAAAACCTCGCCATTTAATGGGAGTTGGTTCTCCAGAAGATATAATTGAGTGCGTAAAAATGGGTATAGATATTTTTGATAGCGCTTTTCCAACAAGAAATGCAAGACATGCAACGATTTTTACAAGCAGGGGGAAAATAAATTTGGGGAAGCGAAAGGTAAAGGGAGATGTTATAGATGAGGCATGTAACTGTTATACATGCAGGAATTTTTCCTTAGATTATTTAAACTATTTGTTCAAGGAGAAAGAGCCACTCGCCATGCGGCTGGCAACGATTCACAATCTCAAATTTATAAATGATTTGATGGATCGCCTAAGGAAAGAAATAATGGAGGGATAATTTTGGAATGTATAATTGTTCATGGGGGAGCCTGGAATATTCCTAAGGAAATGCATGAAAGCCATATAAAGGGATGCATGAAAGCTGCAGAAATAGGTTTTGAATATCTTGATGATGCCATAGAAGCGGTTGTTGAAGCAGTTGCATATATGGAAGATGATGAAACATTTGATGCTGGCAGAGGTTCTTTCCTAAATGAGGATGGAGATGTGGAGATGGATGCTATGGTGTATAGCATGGATAACTTTGGCTCTATTCTTGGTGTAAAGCATGTTAGAAATCCGGTTAGACTCGCTTATGAAGTTTATAAAAGCAAAGATTTCTCAATTCTTGTGGCAGATGGAGCTGAGAAATTTGCAGAGGAAAAAGGTATGGAGCTTGTGAATAACGATTATTTTAAAGTAACGAGGGAGATTGAAAGGTGGAAGAAGTTAAAGAAAGCAGGCTTTAAGCCGATAGAGGCTTTTTCCACAGTTGGAGCAGTGGCTCTGGATAGAGATGGCAAAATAGCGGTGGCTCTTTCAACGGGAGGAACGCCATTCAAAAAAGCAGGGAGAGTTGGCGATACCCCCATTCCGGCAGCAGGAGGCTTCGTTAGCAGGAATGGCGGGGCAGCGGCAACTGGATATGGCGAAGCTATTCTTCGCTATTTGCTGGCAAAAAGAGTATGTGATGAGATGTCTTCATTCTCTCCTGAAATAGCAGCAAGGAAATGCATTGATGGCCTTAAAAGCATGGGAGGATATGGAGGTGTGATTTGTTTGAATAATAAGGGCGAATATGGCTATGCTTACAATACAAAATATATGGCAGTAGCATTTAAGAGTAAAGAGGAGAAATTCAGCAGGATATGAGTTTGGCAAGATGATGGATTTTGCTCAAATTCTCTGGCAACTTATGCGATTAAACCAACCAATTCATTTATATAATAAATAACATTACACCCTTGATGGCAGAGCGAAAGAAGAGGAAACAGAAAATCTGGTATTCATTGATAGCACCAAGTATGTTTGGTAAGGTTAAGATAGCTGAAACTCCTGCCGACGATCCAGAAAAAGTTATGGGTAGAACAGTGGAAGTTTCCCTTCAGGAATTAACTGGAGATTTTGCAAAGGCTCATATTAAACTAATCTTCAAAGTTATTGATGTTAAAGGTTTGGAAGCTCACACTGCCTTTATTGGTCATACTACGACGACGGATTATGTGAAAAGAATGGCTCGCCGTCATAAATCGAAAATTGATGGAGTATTTGATGTTACAACAAAAGATGGAAAAAGAATTAGAGTGAAGCCATCAGCATATACAAGTAAAAGAATTCAAACTTCACAAAAAAGAGCAATAAGGGCTGTAATGAAGCAGGTTATTGAAACCCTCGCCCAGAATAACACACTCGATGAATTTGTAAAGGCAATGTTGGATGGCGAGATAGGAAGACAGACATACAAATTGTCGAAGACAATATATCCTGTCAAAAGGGTTGAAGTCCATAAATCAGAATTGCTCGAGGTGCCAAAGGTTGAAGTAAAGAAAGAGGAAGAAGAGGAAAAAATAGAGGAGGAAGCAGTGGAGGAGACAAAAGAAGAGGTTGCAGAGGAAACAGCAGAGGAAAAGAAGGAGGAAGAAGTGACAGAGGAGAAAACAGGCGAAGAAGAAGCGAAGGAGGAAAAAGAAGAAAGCAGCGAAGAAAAAGGCGAGGAAGAAGAAGAGACGGAAGAAAAATCAGAGTAATCTTTTCATTATTTCTCTTTTTAACTCTTCTATTCCTTCTCCAGTAGAACATGAAATTTTCATGAAATCTGTTTTACCCCCACTTATATCAACCTTATTTTCCACTACAATCATATCAACGTCAAATTCTCTTCGCAACTCCTCGAGCAACTTCATTTGTTTATCCATAGTGTATCCACAATGCATGGATGCATCAATTATGAATACAATTAGATCTGGAAGATAACGGAGGGCAATTATTCCCTGCCTCTCTATCTCGTTCCTTTCCTCATCGGGTCTATCAAGCAAGCCCGGCGCCTCCACCATCTGGATTTTTCTTTTTTCATATCCTTCTTCGATAACTACATGTCCCACTATGAGTCCCTTAGTTGTGAATGGATATGATGCTATCTCTGGTTTTGCCGAGGAGAGGAGTTTGAGAAGGGAAGATTTACCCACATTTGGATAACCAGCAATGATAACAGTGGGAGCATTTACATCTATGTAAGGCAGCGTTTTTATTTTCTGCCTCGCCTCTTCAAGGAAAGTTAAATGAGGGTTTATCTCATAAACAATGGACGAAATTCTTCCATATACTTCGGCAATTATTTTTCTGTAATCAGCATCTTCCTTCTTCGCCTTTTTTATGCCATTAGCAGCTATCCTGCTTATCTTTTTTCTTGCCCAGTCGAGAGAGGCGAGGGATTTTTTCAGTTTATCCACACCAACAAGTAAATCGATAAGTTCGTAATAGAAGCGATGCAAATTATCGAAGGATGGGAATGCCTTCACATATTTCTGCAGAGTATTATTCAAAAGCTGTTTAACAGTCGAAATTTTATTTATCGTTTTCTCTTTCTTATCCCTGCTCCTTATCTTTTTCGCTCTTCCGAAGGCTTTATCAAGGAGTTCATCAGCACTTAAGATTGGTGGTATTTTAAACATTGTAAATCAATTCTATGTTTTCAAGCGCCTTCGAGATTAAATTAACACATGCCTCCAAATCACGCAAACTTATTACCTCAACACCAGAATGCATGTAACGTGTTGGCACACTTATAACAGCCGATGGTATCCCTTCCTTGGTAACATGAATAACAGCTGCATCTGTTGTGCCGCCATCTGAGACCTCCATCTGATATTTTATTCCCTCCCTTTTTGCAACCTCCTCCAGCCACCTCACCATAAAGGGCTGCGCAATGAGGCCCCGCCCCGCTGCGTCGGCAATCGTTATAACGGCGCCTTCATCCAGTTTTATATTCTTGTTCTTCTCGTCTATGCCAGGATGATCGCCTGCAACAGCCACCTCGCAGACTACTGCAAAATCAGGGTTCAGTCCAAAGGCGGATGTCCTTGCTCCTTTTAATCCCACCTCTTCCTGAACAGTTCCCACAGCATATATAGTGGCTGTGCTTTTTGTTTTCTTCAAAGCTTCAATCATCATGGCTATTCCCACCCTATCATCGAGTGCTTTTCCAGTCACCCTGTCATTGATCAATTCTTTTAATTCCACATCAAGCGTAATTGGTGTGCCAGGTTTTATCCCAGCTTCCTCCACCTCCTCTCTATTTCTCGCTCCTATATCAATGAACATGTCCTCTGCCTTAATTGCTTTCTTTTTCTCATCATCCTTCATGAGATGGGGTGGCTTGCTTCCAATAACACCATATATTTTTCCCTTTTCTCCATGCAGAACAACGCGAGTATTAAGGAGAGTAGCGTCGAACCATCCCCCAAATTTAACGAATCTTATGAAACCATTCGAATCTATGCTTTTCACCATCAGCCCTATTTCATCCATATGGGCAGCAAGCATGACAGATGGCATGTTGTCTTCTCCATCCTTTATAGCTATTATATTGCCAAGTTTATCCACTCTTATTTCATCAACGTGTTCTTGCAATTCCTCTTCAATTATTTGTCTAATCTCATCTTCATAACCAGAGATGCCATGAGCGTTACACAATTTTTTCAATAACTCCTTCATAGGAAGCAAAAGAGAGAGGCAATAAAAAATTTGTGGAGGAGGGGCTTAACTTTCCGTTATCCTCATAAAATCATTGCTGCCAAAGTATATCTCATGTGGCATTATTATTGGTATGAGAGTGTAATTCACAGGTGTTGGCGCAAGATATGAAGTATTCATATCAACATATCCATCTACCTTTTCATAGCCATTTGGCTGCATATAAACTGTTGTTGCCGAACTCGAGAATATTATGGTAAAAACCATTGCCGCCGTCAAAATGGCAAACAACTTCATAAAAATTTAATAGCCCCGCATATTTAAGCATTGTTATGGTAAAGGTAAAATTTTATGGAAAACTCCGTCACATATTTGGAGAGGAAATGGAAATTAAAGGTATTTCAACAGTTGGTGAGCTAATTAATGCACTTGAAAGAAAAAGCGATGAAGTAAAGAGGATAAAGGAGCATCTTCTATTTTCAATAAATGGAAGGCAAGTGAAGAGTGGCGAAAGCATAAAAGAAGGAGAGGATGTGGCTGTTTTTCTTCCCCCCACAGGAGGATAACCCCAGAAATTATTTTAAGCCATTTCATTTGTTATGTTGTGAAAAAATTAATGGTGTTGCTAAGCTTTATTTCAATTATCCTTGCCATGTTGCCATCTGTAGAAGCAAGGGTAGATGCTCGTTTCATTATAAAGGATTTGAGCGGCAGACAAATTTATATGCGCACTCCAGATGGAAAAATAATATTTGGTAATGTGGTTGTGGGACAGGAGATAATATTTGATGCAAGTGCCTCAAATTCAATGTATCCAATAGATAGATATTACTGGGATTTTGACGGAGATGGAAAATATGATAAGATAACCAGCACACCTATTGTGCATTACACATACAAGAAAGCTGGTGAGTACAATGCAAAGCTAATGGCTGTTGCAACCTCTGCCCCGCCTGCTGGCGACGGCGATACCATAACCCATAAAATTGTTGTGGTGGAGAAGTTGTTGCCGCCTGTAGCAATTTTTGAGATAGAAAGGAAGGGAAAGGGCACTTTCGTATTCAATGCAAGTCAGAGTTATGACCCGGATGGCTATATAAAATCCTATTTATGGGATTTTGATGGGGATGGAAAATATGACGCGTCGGGCAAAAATGTAACATGGGCATATGAAAAAAATGGCTACTATTTTCCAGAGTTAAAAGTGATTGACTATGACCTTAAATATAATTTTACAAAGAGAGTCATAAGGGTGGATTGTCTTAATGGCTCAATAGAGGAAAAGGAGGGTGTAATAAATATAAAAAACAGATATGGCCATACAGTAAATCTTACGATTGTAGTGAATAACGATGAAACGGTGAATGTGAGTGTAGAAAAAGAGATGAGTGTAAAGGTTCCTATAAGTACTTCATTAAACGAAATTTGTGTGGAATATAATGGAAAGAAAACAGTAATCCTTTTTGAAGGAGACGAAGCGGATATAGTGGTGGATAAAAATGGAGTTCATAAAGCAACTGGAAAAAGTCCGGGCATGGAATTCCTGTTCATTATTGCAACACTTATTATGATATTTCTCATGAGGAGAAAATGAAGAGGATCTTGCTTCTTTTGCTTGTTGTATTTTCCCTCTACACCCCATATATTGCTTTTTCCCAGATTGATTTATCCATTGAATGGGTTGAAGTGAATAAAGGCGTAGCAAGAGATGGAGAAATTGTTCTGATAAGGGCAATGGTAAAGAATATTGGTGGGGAAAGCAGCGCTTTTGCAGTTTCATTTTACTATGATGTTATAGATGAAGAACATCTCATAGCTAGGAAGCACTATGCCTCAATCTCCTCATACCGCATTCCTTCTGTGGAATGGGATACAAAAGGGCTAGTTGGCGAGCATCGCATAATTGTGCATGTAAGTGATTCAAATGATGAAAATAATTATGGCTACTGCAATATAACCATTCTTCCTGGCAGGATAAATGCACCGTTGCTAATCAAAGAGATTTACTATCACGCCCGCCCCCACCGAAATAATGAGTTTATCTGCATAGTAAATGCTGGGAAAGAGAAAATAAACCTTGCCAATTTTTATCTTACAACTCAACCATGGAAAAGGGCAGATAAACAAAATAAGGTTTTTCTTCCCGCCGTTGAGCTAAAAGCTGGAGAATGCATATATTTAACGCAAAATGGCTCATCATTTGAATATGAAATGGGCTTCCAGCCAGATTATGAATACTACAATTGCTCATCTGTACCAGATGTTGCAAGGGATGGAAAATTTATCATGGCAAATGATGGCGGTGTGGTCTGCTTAAAGGATAAATACAATCATACCATCGATACAGTTGTTTATGGTGATGCTTCTTTTCGCGAAGGATGGGAGGGAGAGGCGATTGAAGGTGTGGGAGCTGGCGTGGTGCTTAAAAGGAGGGATTTTATTGACACCAATACAAGCAATGACTGGAGATGGAATCGCACTTTTATCATTGGACAATCAAACTTTGAGGTATGGCATGGAATAGCTATTAAAGCAATAGCTTTCTGCTCTCCAGATTGTTCTTACGAGGTTATATCTGAGGAGATAAAAAATGCTCAGGAGATTCTTATAAACCTCTATACTTTCACGAATCCATATCTTGCCGATATTTTGAATGAAAGCAATGCATCAATTAAAATTTTGCTCGATGGCAATGTAATAGGAGGAATACCAATGGAGGAAAGATGGATTGCATATATGCTTAGCAAGAAAGCGGAGGTGAGATATATGTTTGGCAATGAAGAGGAGAGGATATATAAAAGATATAAATACAATCACGCAAAATATGCTGTGCTTGATGAAAGATGCATAATTGAGTCAGCAAACTGGGGGAAAAGTGGAGTGCCAGTAGACCCCACATATGGAAACAGAGAATGGGGGATAGTGCTTGTCAATGAAAGTATTGCAAATTTCATGAAAATGGTATTCGAGAGCGACTGGAATCCCAATTTTCAGGATAGTGTGGCTTTCGATGAAAATAGCTTCACTCACGGAAGGCCTCCTGAAGACTACACCATAAGCTATTACATTCCATCTGGCGATTACACACCTTCTTTCTCCCCTCTTTATATAAATTCTTCCTTTAACATAACCATAATTCTCTCTCCCGACAATGCTGAGGAGGAGATAAAGAAACTTATAGATAGTGCTAATGAAGAAATCCTCGTTGAACAAATGTATGTGCAGAAGGAGTGGCATGAGGGCATGAATCCATTTCTCAAAAAAATTGTGGAGAAAAATGAGAGTGGAGTTGCTGTATATGTGCTCCTTAATGGGAATCCATCATACTATTCCACAGTTGCAATGAATAAGGAGACGGAGAAATTTTTGGAAAGCCACGGAATTAAAGTAAAGCTTCAGAAAGAGTTAAACATTCATAATAAAGGAATGGTAATCGATGGCAAAACAGTTCTAATTTCCTCAATAAACTGGGGAGAAAATTCAGTAAGGAGAAATAGAGAGGCAGGAGTTATAGTTGAAAATGAGGAAATTGCATCATATTTCGAAAAAATTTTCTGGTATGACTGGAATTATAAAGCAGCGAAGGAAAAGGAGATGCCAAATGAATTTTTTGTCATTCCTCTGCTTTTAGCAACTTTTTTAATAATTTACCTATACAGAAAGAGGTAATATGGAGGCAATTTCATTTGTAGTGATAGCGATAATAATTTCATCTCTTGCGTATGCATTTTTAAAGAAGGTCCCAGTATCCCACATGATTGTTTTATCCAATTTTATAATCTTTCTGCTAACTCTCCCTCATCTACCTCTCTCCGATTTGGCTTTTCGCCCTTCATATCTTCATTCATACAAAATATATACAATCTTTACATCCATGTTTCTGCACGGCGATTTCTACCATATTTTCTTCAACATGATTGGCATAATATTTATCGGCTTCCCATTTGAGCAGCAGGTAGGAACAAAAAAGTTTGCAGCAATTTATTTTATCTCCGGTTTCTTCGCCGCCATTTTTTATACATTGATTGATGGAGGGAATACATATCTTATAGGGGCATCAGGTGCAATTTTTGGCATATTGGGTGCTTTCGCCGCCGCATATCCCTTCAAAAAAGTTGCTGTACCTCTTTTCATGCCAATTATAATTTTCATGCGGCTGCCTGTGGTGGCTGTGGCGCTGCTTTATGCTGGTATCGAAACCCTATATACTTTTTCTGGTGTGACGGATGGGATAGCTCACTCAGCCCATATTGGTGGTTTTGTAGCAGGCGTCTTTCTGTCTCCATTTATTAAAATGAGGATTGAAAAGAAAAGTGTTGAGGTGGAAAGGCTGAGAGGCTTTGTTGCTACAGATAGGCAGCGTGAGATATACAAAAAAGCTATGGATGCAGATGAGCCAGAGCTTAGAGAGGCATGGATTTCGTATCTCCTGAATGAAATAACATGTCCTAAATGCGGAGGAAAATTGGAGATAAAGGATGGAGAAATATATTGCAGGAATTGTGGTTATAAAAAATGAATCAAAAGATATGCTGCAATTGCTCCACCATTTAAATATGGAAGGCCAGGTTGTGGACCCCGTGATATAAGAAGCATTAATGCTACATAACCAATCAAAGCCCCACCTAAGGTTGCAAGAAAACCAGAAATTCCATATTCCATATACGATGCAGCTATTAGCACGCCAGGCATAATCATGTCACCCAATCCCATATACACTGCATCCCTTTCCCCCTGCCCAAATTCCCCTTTCAGATAAGAAAACGATGCTTTTCTGGGAACCACCATGAGGAGCGGGAGGCGGGAGGCAACAATATTTTCCGCCAGCCTCACCATATGACGTGTTTTATGGACTGAGATAATATCATAAACAGCAAGAAGGATGAGTAGGATAATGATATAGGGTATTGCAAGGGATATTGCAAATATCGCCGCTATGCCTCCTGCAAGAAAAATGCCAAAAAAATCGACAACATACCACTCCGGATATTTAATTAGGAGGATGAGCATCATTATGGAGATTGCTATTGAAAGGGGAAGAGAAAGAGAAGGAACAAGGAAATAAAAGAAGGCCTGAAAAATCGAAATCGATGCCATGAAAAAGAAGAAAAGAACGATGTATCTCACCATTTCTTCCCTATACTTTGCAATTAAGAGAATGAGAAAGGTAAAAACGAGGAGGACAACAATAATCTGAACAATATTCATTGGATCCGATGGATTTTCAAATGCCTCCATACCCGCATCCTTGAAAGGTTTTACTACCGTTACTGCAACAATCTGGGTTAAAATAAACAGGATGGCCATCCCGAGAGGGGCAAAAATCCTCCTCATTTTTCACCCATTATTTCCCGATACCTCTCCTTTATTTCTTTTTTGAGTTCATCTGCTATATAGTTGCCAGTGAATGCATCAGCCTTTGCTGCTATGGCAATTTTTGTTGCCAGCAATCGAGCGATTCTGCCCCTTTTGCTTTTCGGCGCCTTGTTAATCATTTCATGTTGAAAGATAAAGCCATGTTTTGGAGGAAGGGTTCCATCTTTTATGTGGCGGAACAAAGCCTTTTCCGCCCCCAGCACCTGTATTGTGCCTGCTGGAAGCATTGCAAGCTTTTCTATGCCTCCTGCATGGGCGATGAGGCGGGCTGCTATTCCGGGGCCTATAATTTTTGTTACATTGGGTGCCATTTTTTCCATAACCCTTTTTATATACGTTTCAAGCTCTTGTCTTGTTTCATACAAGGAAGAGAATAAATTTGCCAGGCTATGCAGTGTTTTTTCCTCCAGTTTATCGAGTTCATCATTCCCTATTTTTATGCTGGCAAGCTTCTTTGCGAGTTCTTTTCCATCCTCCACCTCATCAAAGGAAAAATAGCTGTACCATCCTCTCAACCTCTCGAGCACCATATTCGTAATCTTTATTAAATCATCGAGGGCATCAACAGCTTCTGATATACGCTTTGTTCTTTCTCTCTGCTCCTCCTCTATCTTTCTCATTACAACCTTCTGGCATGCACTGAGGAGGAGTTCTCTTGAAAAGCCAAAATCTTCTGCTCTCACTTTTAATTTCTTTACTCTGCCAAGCTTGCCAATTTTTCTCAACCTCTCCTCATCTACCACTGGCTCATATCTTTCAAAGCTCTTCTCCTCATCCAGAATTTCTCCCTTCTGAATTTTATACAATCTCTCTGCTATTTCATCTGCATCTTTTGGAAAGAGCTTCTTTTCTATAATATCCTTATCATAGAGAAAGGTGCCGAACCATTTTGTTTTCAAATATGGCATTAATTTAAATAGAAAATGCATTTAAAAATATGCTTGAAATCGAAATTGCAGGAATAAAAATGAAAAATCCTCTTATGCTTGCCTCCGGCATTTTAGATTTAACGAAAGAAAGTATGGAGAAATTTAAAGATGCAGGGGCTGTGGTTACGAAATCAATTGGAAGGAAGGCAAGGAAGGGATATAAAAATCCCGTTTTTTATGAAATGGATTGCGGAATTTTAAATGCAATAGGGCTTGCAAATCCTGGAATAGATGAATATATAAAGGAAGTTAAAGAAATAAAAATTGAAAATCTAATAGGAAGTATTTTTGGAGGGAGTAGTGAGGATTTTTCATTTCTCGCAGAAAAATTTGCTCCATATGTTAGGGCATTGGAGATGAATATGAGCTGCCCGCACGCAAAGAAAATGGGGGCTGAATATCCCACAGAGGAGATTGGAGAAGCTGTTGAGGCAACGAAAAAGGCGGGAAAGCCTGTCTTCGTTAAGCTTGGTATGGAAAATATTATAGAGAGAACTTCCGAAGCTATAAATGGTGGTGCAGATGCAATTGTAGCAATAAACAGCATTAAAGCCATGGCAATAAACATTGATGTTGCAATGCCTGTTTTAGGAAACAAAGTGGGCGGGTATTCTGGAAAGGCAATAAAGCCTGTTGGTGTAAGATGTGTATATGAGATCGCAAGCAATTTTGAGGTGCCGGTAATAGGTGTTGGAGGAATTACCAAGGCAGAGGATGTCATCGAATACATGATGGCTGGTGCAAAGGCAGTGCAAATTGGAACAGGAGTGTATTATAGAGGGATAGAAATATTCAGGGAGATTTGC
>JAGHBD010000039.1 GCA_021161135.1 Thermoplasmata archaeon | reverse complement strand
GCCTCCAACATTCGCTGTTATTGTTGTTGGACCAAAGCCAAATACTAAGCCCGGCCCTACAGTTGTGCAGTCTCCTGGATTGAGTGCATCTATTGTGCCCTCTGCATGCTTGCCCATGAATACCAAACCAGTTAAATCAACGCTCCATGGCACATTTTCTGCTGCTTCTGTTCCTTCATTGCATACATTTGCCTTTACTCCAAATCCTCCGGAAATGCTTACCTTTATTATTGGTGCTGGAAGAGTGGCGAAGTAAATATCGTTGTTTCCATTCCTGTTATCCACCCATACAATACCCTTGCTGCATATATCAACGTAATTTTCTCCTGCTACAACGCTTCCATCCACATCATTCATTTGCTCTGGCTCGCTCCATGTTGCTCCGCCATCCTCGGATTTTACGAGGTAAAGGTTGCCTTCCTTGATGTAAGCTACATATACTGTATTGCCCATCATATAAACAGCTGGATATGTTTCATCGACTGGATGCTCTCCTGCTACAACACTTGTCTCCCATGTCTCGCCATCATCATTGCTGTATGCGCATATGATATCCCAGTCACCATAGATGTTATCGTTGTTCATATAAACAACGACAAAGTTACTGCCAGAAGCAGCCACACTGGGATGGGCTGAATCTCCGTTGCCCTTTCCGAGATAACCCTGCCATGGCCATACTTCAATGTCAGCATACTTGTCCATTCCTCCTGGGCCTCCTCCTGATGTGAGGAGTAAGTCAAGATCTGTCACAGTCATCTTGTATGCAATTTCGCTGTGGCCTGTAGTTTCATTGTTGTGTTGCATAACCATAATCATTTTGTTGGCACCAGTCGCCATTTCTGGATCAATTGAAGGAGCTGTTTTAAGTATGGACTGTCCGTCATAATAGCCGCCGCCTATCTCTGTTGGATGATCCCATTCTGGTGTCCAGTAGATGAGCGTAGGCACGCCCATCAATCCGCGACCTGGTTCATCGCACAGCACCATCTGCAGGAAAAGATATTCCACTCCTGTGCTGGCGACATATTGATAATTCTCGCTATCCGTCCATCCCCATCTTATGCCATCATATGTTTCTGTATCTGTAATATCGCCGATATACCATCCATGAACTGCATACTCGTTTGTGGCCGGGTCAACATAAGAAAGTGTTACTTTACCCGTTCCCGGCATGTAATCGAGATATGGCGATGCTGCTACACCACTCTCTGTATATACATAGGCAGGGATTTCCCATGTGCTGCCATCCTCCGAGTATGCAAGATAGATATAGTGCTCCAAGATACTCGCTTGTGATAAGTAAGCTACCACTATCCTGCCATTTCCATCAACTGTTATTGTTGGTGTGATATCATTTTCTTCTCCTGTTGATATCTGCACATTACCCTGCAGATTAGATGTTGCTATTGTTTTATGCAATGGAACGATGCATGTATCTTCTATATATGCATTTCTTGCGCTGTTTGTTCCATTGATAGCACTTGCCATGCTTGCCGCCAATACCAACACTCCCACCAAAGCTACTATCTTCCTCATTTTCATGCCTCCAAGGATATAATGGGGAAGTGTTTATAAATTTAATTTTCAGGTTTTGGATGTAGCACAAAACATTTTCCTTCACTATCGAAAGTTGCTACAATAGGCTCATTTTCGTTTTAAGAAACAATGAAAAAGGGTAGTTTTTTGAAAGAACTGCCGTGAAGAGATGGCAAGCCTTTCACTTTAAGTTAAGTTAAGCATATGAATGAATATGAATGCATTAGAAAAATCGCTTATTCAAAAAGCATATATATGGAAAATGCTTTCACCATCCCGCAAATGCAATCCAACAGAAAAAAATTTATATATGGCGGTATATGCAACAGTGGGGAAGGGCCTGTAGCTCAGCTAGGTAGAGCACCTGGCTTTTAACCAGGTGGCCAGGGGTTCGAAAGCCTGTTTGCGAGCAAGCAGGCTCGAAAATCCCCTCAGGCCCATATGACCCACAAAATTAAAATATGTGGGCAGATAATAAGGGGTAGGAAAAGATGAAAATGGATATATTGAAGCACAAGCTCGTGCCGCATCACGAGATTTTAAAAGAGGAGGAAGTAGAGAAATTATTGAAAACATATGGGATTAAAAAGGAGCAACTTCCAAAAATATTAATTGATGATCCCGTAGCAAAGGCAATAAATGCTAAAGAAGGGGATGTTATAAAAATTGTTAGGAAGAGTCCAACTGCTGGCGTAAGTGTGGCGTATAGAGTTGTAACAAAGGAGATAATATGAGAGAAGTAATAGATGCTTTTTATAGGGAGAGGAGTATAGTAAATCATCAGATAGCCTCCTATAATGATTTCCTAGAAAGAAGGCTGCAAAACATAGTAGATTCCACAAGAATAGGAGAAGGAGAGGGGCTGGAGAGAGGATACATCCATCCAGAAATAGAAGGATATAAAGTGAAGCTGGGAAGAATAAGGGTTGGAAGACCAATGGTGAAGGAAGCGACAGGCGAAGAACATCCTATAATGCCCATGGAAGCAAGGCTGAGGGATTTAACATATGAAGCTCCGGTATTTCTTGAATTTATTCCAGTGATAGATGGAAAAATAAGAGATGATTTGGCAGAGGAGGCAAAAATAGGACATTTGCCCATAATGGTGAAATCCAAAAAATGCAATATATCTCGAGAGGCAATGGAGGAAGAAGCGGGGAGAAAGCTGAGCGATGAGGAATATGAGAAAAAGTTAATAGAAGTACAGGAAGATCCACTTGATCCAGGAGGATATTTCATAATAAATGGGACAGAAAGAGTTTTGATAACCCTTGAAGATTTGGCATCAAATAGAGTGCTTACAGAAAAAACAAACAGATATGGATATGAGGTTGAAACTGCTCAGGTTTTTTCACAAAGGGAGGGTTTCAGAAGCTTAATTGTCGTTGAAAAGAGAAAGGATGGCATACTGATGACCACCTTGCCAAATGTTGCCAGCCAGATTCCTCTCATTATAATTCTCAAAGCTCTCGGTTTGGATAATCCAACAATATTTGACAATATGGCTTCATATCCTGAAACGGAGGTATTCGTTCTTGCCAACATAGAGGCATGTGAAGAGGAATATGGGGTAAGGACTGAGGAGGATGCCATAGATTTTATTGGTAAAAAAATAGCTGGGGGGCAGGCAAAAGAGTATAGAAGAGAAAGGGTGAAAGAACTCTTAGATAGAACTATACTGCCTCACCTTGGCAACGAAACAAAAGACAGGATAAGAAAAGGCATCTTCCTCGCCAGGATGGGGGAGGCGGTGCTGGAGCTGGCGCTGGGGTATAGAAGAGAGGATGATAAAGACCATTACGCCAACAAACGCCTGAAGCTTGCAGGAGATTTAATGGAGGATTTATTCAGAGTTGCTTTTGTTGCACTGTGCAAGGATTTAAAATACCAGCTGGAGCGTTTGTATGCAAGGGGTAAAACTTTGGAGGAATTGAAGATAAAGCCTCATGTAAGACAGGATGTATTTGACCAACGCATCCACCACGCCATGGCTACAGGTAACTGGGTTGGTGGAAGAACGGGAGTGAGTCAGCTGCTTGACAGAACATCAAATCTTTCAACAATAAGTCATTTGAGGCGTGTTACTTCGCCATTAACTCGCTCACAGCCCCACTTTGAGGCAAGGGATTTGCATTCAACACACTGGGGAAGGCTTTGTCCAAATGAAACGCCAGAAGGACCAAACTGCGGACTTGTTAAGAATCTTGCCTTAATGGTTGAAATATCAGAGGGTTATCCGGAAGAGGAGGTGGAAAAGCAGCTTCGCAAACTTGGAGTAATGGAAGTTAAGAAGGGGCTGAAGGGAGCAAGAGTATATTTAAATGGTGACCTAATTGGCATTCATCCAGACGGAAAGAAGCTTGCTGAAGAAATAAGGGAGAAGAGGAGGAGAGGAGAGATAGACAAGGAGATAAACATATGCTACTATGAGGACAGCAATGACGTCGTTGTCAATTGCGATGCTGGGAGGGTTAGAAGACCTTTATTTGTTGTAAAGGATGGAAAATTACTCTACACAAAAGAGATGAGGGAGAAAGTTAAGAAAGGAGAGCTTTCATGGAGTGATTTGATAAACATGGGCGTCGTGGAATACATAGATACAGAGGAGGAGGAAAACGCATATATTGCATTGCGTGAAGAAGATTTGATCCCTGAGCATACTCATATGGAAATTGATCCCCTGTGCATCCTTGGTGTTGGAGCAAGTTTAGTGCCATATGCAGAGCATAACTCATCACCCCGTATCACCATGGGAGCAGGAATGGGTAAGCAGTCGCTCGGCTTTGCAGCAGCCAATTACAGAAAAAGACCGGATACACGTGGTCATCTCCTTCATTATCCACAGGTGCCCATTGTCAGAACTCACTCCGCCAAGCATATAAACTTCCATCGCCGCCCTGCTGGGCAGAATTTTGTTGTGGCTGTTTTGAGCTATCATGGATATAATATGGAGGATGCTTTGATTATGAATCGTGCCTCCATAGATAGAGGGTTGGCGAGGAGCACATTCTTCCGAACATATGCAGCGGAGGAGCAACGCTACCCAGGAGGGCAGGAGGATCATTTTGAAATTCCTGATCCTGAGTGCAGGGGAGTGAGGAGTGAAGAGGCTTACATTCATCTGGCGGAAGATGGTATAATAACGCCTGAATGTGAGGTGAAAGGAGGAGATGTTTTAATTGGAAAGACATCTCCACCTCGTTTCCTTGAAGAGCCAACAGATGTGCTCGTGCCTCAGAAAAGAAGGGAAACATCGATAACTGTAAGACACGGGGAAAAGGGATATGTCGATACCGTTGTGCTATCAGAGACTCTAAGCGGTGCGAGAATGGTAAAGATAAAAGTGAGAGATGAGAGAATACCTGAGCTTGGAGACAAATTTGCATCGAAACACGGGCAGAAGGGAGTGCTTGGCTTGATTGTGGATCCAGAAGATATGCCATTTACGGAGGATGGCATAGTGCCAGATTTGATAATTAATCCTCATGCCATCCCAAGCAGAATGACCGTCGGCCACGTTTTGGAAATGATTGGAGGAAAGGTTGGCTCAATGGAGGGACGCTTCATCGATGGAACTCCATTCTCTGGTGAGCCTGAAGAGGCATTGAGAGAGGCGCTTGTTAAAAACGGCTTCAAACATAATGGCAAGGAAATTCTTTACGATGGAGAGACAGGTAAAATGTATCTTGCCGACATATTCATAGGAGTGATTTATTACCAGAAATTGCATCATATGGTAGCGGGCAAAATACATGCAAGGAGTAGAGGCCCTGTGCAAATACTTACAAGGCAGCCAACTGAGGGAAGGGCGAGGGAAGGTGGTTTGAGATTTGGAGAGATGGAGAGAGATTGCTTAATAGGACATGGAGCATCAATGACCATAAAGGAGAGGTTGCTTGAAGAATCTGATTTGACAATACAGTATGTTTGCGAGAATTGCGGCCATATAGCATTCAAAACGAGGAGGGGCTTCTTAAAATGTCTGTTGTGCGGTGATGATGCAAAAATAAGTCCAGTTGAAATGAGCTATGCCTTCAAGTTATTGCTTGAAGAGCTTCAATCACTTATTATTGAGCCAAAACTTGTATTGAGGAGGTTGGTATAAATGATAACCACATCAAAGAAAGAGATAGATAAAATCGTCTTTGGCTTGCTTTCTCCAGAAAAAATAAGGAAGATGTCAGCAACCCGCATTATCACACCCGATACTTATGATGAGGATGGCTTCCCTATAGAAATGGGGTTAATGGATACTCGCCTTGGTGTCATAGAGCCTGGCTTACGCTGCAAAACATGCGGGCAGCGTGTAAAAGATTGCCCTGGCCATTTCGGCCATATAGAACTGGCAATGCCTGTCATTCATGTTGGATTTGCAAAAACAATCTATGCCATTCTCAAATCAACATGTCGCGGCTGCGGAAAATTATTGCTTGATGAAAAACAGCTGGAAAAGTTAAGAAAACTTTATAAGAAGGCTGTTGAAAGGGGGGAGAATACTTCTTATTTTGTTAAAGAAGTTGTGAAACTTGCAAGTAAAGTTACGCATTGTCCATACTGTGGAAGGGAAAAATTGCCGATAGAGTACGATAAGCCAACAACCTATAGAGAGGCAGGGCACAAAATGACTCCATCTGAAGTGAGAGAATGGCTGGAGAAGGTAAGCGAGGAGGTAGGCGATGATTTACGCCTCCTTGATATAAATCCCGAAGTAGCCCGTCCTGAATGGATGGTTTTAACTGTGCTACCTGTGCCTCCCGTAACAACTCGCCCCTCCATCACGCTCGAAACAGGGGAAAGAAGCGAGGATGATTTGACTCATAAGCTGGTGGATATAATAAGAATAAATCAGCGTCTTCAAGAGAACAGAGATGCTGGAGCGCCTCAGCTAATCGTCGAAGATTTATGGGAACTCCTGCAATATCATGTGACAACATATTTTGATAATCAAACGAGCGGCATTCCACCAGCCCGCCACAGAAGCGGGAGAGCTTTAAAAACTCTCGCCCAGCGACTTAAAGGAAAGGAAGGGAGGTTCAGAAGCAATTTATCTGGTAAAAGAGTGAATTTTTCCTCCCGTACTGTCATATCTCCTGATCCCAACATCAGTATTAATGAAGTGGGAGTGCCAATTGTTGTGGCAAGAGAGCTAACAGTTCCAATAAGAGTTACACCTTACAATCTTGAGGAAATGAAGGAGCTTGTGAGACGAGGACCAAATCCGAAGCCGCCAGCTGGGGTTGTTTATATTCCAGGCGTGAATTATGTTATACGCCCGGATGGAAGAAGAATAAAGGTAACGGAAGAAAATGCCGAGAATGTTGCTGAAAGGCTTGAGGCAGGAGCAATAGTGGAAAGGCAGCTTCAGGATGGAGATATTGTTCTTTTTAACAGACAGCCTTCATTGCACCGCATGTCAATGATGGCTCATAGGGTTAAAGTGTTGCCATATAAAACATTCCGTCTCAATCTTGCAGTATGCCCACCATATAACGCTGACTTTGATGGCGATGAAATGAATTTGCATGTACTGCAAACAGAGGAATCGAGGGCTGAAGCAGAGATTTTGATGAAAGTGCAGGAGCATATACTCAGTCCAAGATTTGGCGGCGCAATTATTGGAGCCATCCATGACCATATATCTGGCTGCTTCCTGCTTACATACAAGCAGCGAGAATTCAGCAAAGATGATGCCATTCGCATTTTGGCGGCGGCGGGCTACAGAGGAGAAGTTAAGGAAAAGATGAGTGGTAAGGAGATTTTCAGCAAAATATTGCCTGAAGGAATAAATCTGGAATATAAAGCTAAAGCCTGTGTTGGATGTGCAACTTGCGTTAAAGAAAAATGTCCATATGATGCATATGTCATAATAAAGGATGGTGAGTTACTTCATGGAGTTATAGATGAAAAGAGTATAGGAGCATTTAAGGGAGTAATCATAGAATACATCACAAGGAAGTTTGGAAATGATGCTGCAAGAGATTTCATAGATAGGGTTACGAAACTTGGCATCGCCGCCATAATGGTAATTGGTTTTACAACAGGTATAGATGATGAGGATATACCTGAGGAGGCAAAATTACAGATAAATGAGCAGCTTGAGAAGGCAAAAAGGAAGATACAGGAGTTAATCAAAGCATATGAGGAAGGCGAGTTGGAGCAGATTCCTGGAAGAAGCCTGGAGGAAACGCTTGAAATGGAAATAATGAGAGTTACAGGAAGAGCAAGAGACCAAACAGGAGAGATAGCGAGTAAGCATCTGGGTATGGATAACTCCGCTGTTATAATGGCAAGGAGCGGGGCGAGAGGAAGCATGTTAAACTTGTCCCAAATGGCTGGTTGCGTTGGGCAGCAGGCAGTTAGAGGAGAGCGTATTCATAGAGGCTATAGGAATAGAACTTTACCACATTTCAAGAAAGGAGATTTGGGAGCAGAGGCGAAGGGTTTCGTATCATCAAGCTATAAAAAAGGTTTAACACCCACCGAATATTTCTTCCATTCCATGGGAGGAAGAGAGGGCTTGGTAGATAC
Organism: Thermoplasmata archaeon; assembly: GCA_021161135.1. Lineage (GTDB taxonomy): Archaea > Thermoplasmatota > E2 > UBA202 > JdFR-43 > JdFR-43. The sequence continues at coordinate 2,610 of JAGHBD010000039.1, read as the reverse complement.
AGCAGTGAGAACTTCAAGGAGCGGTTATATGCAACGTCGCCTTGTCAATGCGTTGGAAAATGTGAAGCTTGAGGATAATGGAACAGTTAGAACTACGACAGGTGAGATAATTCAATTTGTATATGGCGAGGACGGCGTTGATCCAATGAGGAGCGTAAGAGGAAAAGCTGTGGATGTCGATATGATTATCAGGGAGGTGAAGAATGAGTAAAACAACAGTAAATGCACTCATTAAAAGAGGATTGGGTAAAAAGCTTGCTGAAAAAGTGGCAGAGAAATATACGCTTGCTGCTTTAGAAAAGCTTTCAGATGCAAAGATAAAGAAGGAGTTCGGCAAGGATGCTGAAAAGATTCTCAAGGCGCTGGGAAGAGAAGTAAAGAAAGAAAAGAAGAGAGAAGAGAGAAAGGAAAAGAAGGAGAAAGTAAAGAAGGAGAAGAAAAAAATAGAGGGTATAGACGCCATAAAAGAGGAAATTCACAGAATAGTGAAGAAGAAAAATGAGTATCTCCCCCACGCTGTTATTGAGGAAATTGCGGAAAAGGTTGAGAGAGAAAATCTTACAGATAAACTCGAAACAATAGTTGAGAGGGCGATAGAAGAATACAACAGCCACCTGATGGACCCATATGAAGCATGCGGGATGGTGGCGGCGCAATCCATAGGCGAGCCAGGCACGCAGATGACAATGAGAACATTCCACTATGCTGGTGTGGCTGAGATCAACGTAACACTCGGCCTGCCACGCCTTATAGAAATTGTTGATGCAAGGAAAGATCCATCTACGCCAATGATGACTGTATATCTTGAGGGAGTTTATAGGATAAATAAGGAAAAAGCCAAGGAAATTGCAAACAAAATTGAGGTTACCCGCCTCATCAATATTGCCGAGGTTGAGACGGATATAAGCAATATGAAGGTTGTTGTCAAACCAAATGTGAAGTCGATGCAAAGAAAAGACATTACCATGGACGATTTGCTTGAGGCTCTTAAAAAAGTTAGTAAGGTGCAGATAAAGGAAAGGAAGAATGAAATTGAAATAACTCCTCAGGAAGGAAATGAGAATTATCGGGAACTTCGAAGAATAAGCGAGGAGGTAAAGAATATCAAAATAAAGGGCATTGATGGAATAAAGAGAGCAATAATAAGGAAAGAAGGAGATGAATATGTGATATATACGGAAGGAAGCAACTTTGAGAAGGTTCTGGAAATAGAAGGCGTTGATAAAACACGAACCATAACCAATGACATCCATGCCATATATCATGTGCTCGGCATAGAGGCGGCGAGAAATGCAATAATCAACGAGGCATATTCCACATTACAGGAGCAGGGTCTGAATGTAGATATCCGCCATATAATGCTTGTTGCCGATTTAATGACTGCAACAGGAGTAATACGCCCTATAGGGAGACAGGGAGTTAGTGGAGAAAAAGGCTCAGTTATTGCAAGGGCTGCCTTTGAAATTACTGTAGATCATCTCCTTGGAGCTGCAAGGAGAGGAGAAGTAGATGAGCTTAAAGGTGTGGCAGAAAATGTTATAGTGGGGCAGCCAATTAAGCTTGGCACCGGCTCAGTTGAGCTCGCAATAGATGTTAAAAAGTTGAGTAAGATGAAGGTGAAAAAATGATATCGAAAGAAATATTGAGAGCCATATCTACGGGCAAAGTATTGTTTGGCTACAAAATGGCACTTAAAAAGGCAAAAGAAGCGAAGGCATTCATAATATCGAGAGATTGTCCAAAGAAGAACGAAATAATGGAGGCTGCAGCAGATAAGCCAGTGTATATATACAAAGGAAATAACATGGAACTTGGCGCCGCCTGCGGAAAGCCATTTGGAGTGAGTGTTTTAACCATAATAGATGAGGGGAAATCGAATATAATGGACATTATCAAAGGATAGTATGAAGATAAAGCTTACGCAACAAGAAATGCATTACATTGCGGTTGCAGAAGTTATGACAGGAGCCACCATCATAGATTGTATAGAGCGGGACAATAGAATAACATTCATTGTTGCTAAAGGAAAGCTGGGAAAGGCAATAGGAAAAGAGGCAAGAAATATCAAAAAGCTGGAGAGCATTTTTAAAAAAGAGGTAAGGTTTGTGGAATACGACGAGGACAAAAAGCAATTCATAATAAATCTGTTCAAGCCATTTAAACTGGAAAAAATAGTGATTAATGAGGAGGAGAATAGAGTTAGCGTTGTTGTGAATGCAAGGGACAAAGGGAAGGCAATAGGGAAAGAAGGGAGAAATATAAATATTCTGAGAGAGATAGCAAAAAGGCAGCACGGCATTGAAGAAATAAAAGTTCTCTAACCATCCTATTTTTTTGTTATTTTTCTATAATATTCGCTCGCTTCTCTGCACACCTTTTCAAGCAACTTATGCCTTATATATTCGCTTCTTATAACCTTAAAAAAGAAAGCCTGAAGATTATATGACTGCTTTAAATATTTCCCCAGCTTTCTTTTAAGTGTTTCGTCAAATCCTCTAAAATCAAACTCGAAATTTTGTTTGAATGCCTTTTCTATGAAATCCGCAGCAATATTTGCAGCAATCATCGACGGCATTATTCCCTCACCCATGGCTGCATATACATGGGCGG
>JAGHBD010000071.1 GCA_021161135.1 Thermoplasmata archaeon | reverse complement strand
TGCCCAAGGAAGTTGTTGAGGAATGTAAGGAAATGGGAGTAAATATAGAAGTTAAGAGCACGCTGGAGGATATAGAGGATATAGATGTGCTGTATGTTACAAGAATACAGAGGGAGAGATTCCCTGATCCCGAAGAATATAAAAAGGTGGCTGGAAGTTACAGAATAGATTTGCACACGCTAAAAAATGTTAAGGAGGATATGATAATAATGCATCCTTTGCCGAGAGTTGATGAAATATCTCCTGCTGTGGATGCAACGAAACACGCCGCTTATTTCCGACAGACTTTTAATGGGGTGCCTGTGAGAATGGCTCTCCTGGCCCTTGTACTGGGGGTGGTTAAATGAAGGAACTTAAAGTCCAGCCAATTAAGGATGGCACAGTAATTGACCACATTCCTCCTGGCAATGCCCTCAAAGTCCTGAAAATTCTTGGTCTTACAGATGAGCTTCCGGAATCTGTAATAAGCATAGCAATAAATGTTGTTGGCAAAAGAGGTAAGAAGGATATTGTAAAAATAGAAAATAGAGAGCTGAAGGCAGAGGAAGTGGATAAGATAGCACTTATTGCTCCAAATGCGACAATAAACATAATAAGAAATTACGAGGTTGTGGAAAAAAGGAGGGTGGAAGTGCCAGATGAAGTTATAGGCATCGTAAAATGCTCCAATCCAAATTGCATAACGAATATAAGGGAGCCCATAAAAACGAGATTTATTGTCAAGAAAAGACAGCCTCTCAAAATGGTGTGTTATTATTGCGAAAGAGAGCCTGAGGATATTTCTTCTCAGATAATATGAAGCTTGCAACAATTTTTCTGGTAACTCTCTTGCTATTTCCTTCCATTCAGCTAAATGCTTCTGAGCCACAAATTATCGCAGGCCCATATTTACAGAATATAAATTCGACCACTGTAACAATAATGTGGATTACAGATGAGGCAACGGAAAATAATATTGTAAGATGGGGAAGCATGGAGCTTGAAAATGCCATAAATGCAACAGAAGGAAAAATTCATGAGGCGAGGATAGAAGGGCTCGAGCCATGCAAACGTTATTATTATGCTGTTGAATCAGATGGAGCGAAAAGCAAAATCTACTCCTTTGTAACAACAGGTTGCAGAAACCTTTCCTTCATTATCTATGGAGATACAAGAGGTGTATGGGATTCATGGAGAAACGCCAGCATCGTTGCCAGTGCAATTGAAAAGGAGAATGCAAGTTTTGTTATTCATGCAGGAGATATTGTAAGAAATGGAGGGAGCGAGAAGCAATGGATTACGTTTTTCCAAATTTCATCTTGGATGCATAACAAAAGCATGTTTGCAGCTGTCGGCAACCATGATTTGCCTTACTCCTCCTTCTCCACCTATCTCTCCCTTCCTGGCAACGAGAGATGGTACTCATTTTATGAGGGAGATGTGCAATTTATAGCCCTTGATTCAAATGATGCAAGCAATCTTACCCAGTTTCTCTGGCTCATGAACGAGCTCAGCAAGGAAAGCAAATGGAAGATAGTCATTTTCCATCATCCTTGTCTCATATCAGGATATCATATACCTTCGTTGCCCCTAAAATTATGGATGCTCCTTTTCCATCTTAAGGGAGTAGATGCAGTCTTCATGGGACATCAGCATTACTATCAGCACATGAAAGTGGGCAAGGTGCATTATATAATAACAGGCGGAGGGGGCGCCCCTCTATATTCAGCAGGATGGAGCCCATGGAATGTGTTCAGCAGAACAGCTTTTCACTATTGCAGGGTTTTTGCAGGGAGCAAGCTAAAAATTGCTGCTGTAAGCGTTGATGGAGAAGTGATGGAAGAATTCATGATTAGCTAGCTTTTTTATCAGCCATCCATATAACACGCTGCGGGAAAGGTATTTCTATGCCTTCCTTCTCAAGAGCTACTTTAATTTTCCAGAGCATTTCTGTTTTCACAGAAAACCAATGGGCTGAAGGAGCCCATATTCTTATTGCCAGATTCACGCTACTCTCTCCCAATTCTTCAACAAAAATCTGGGGAGCTGGTTCTTTAAGTATTAGTGGATGTTCCTCAAGCAAATTTTCTATTATTTTTATCGCTTTATCTGCATCATCTTTGTATGCTATACCAATTTTGTATTCAAATCTTCTGGCGGCGTGGGCAACAAAATTCTGGATGCTTGAATTGAAAACCTTTTCATTTGGCACTCTAACATATATTCCATCCCATGTTCTTATTGTTGTTGAAAGTATCCTTATATCTTTAACCACCCCGCTCACATCCCCAACGCTGATTCCATCTCCTATTTTTATGGGCTTTTCTATGAGCAGGAATAAACCACTTATAAAATTCGATACCACTGTCTGGCTCGCAAAGCCTATAACTATGCCCAGTATGCCGCCTGCGACGAGCAAGCCAGAGAGTTTTATGCCTATATATGGAAGAGCGATGACTAAGCCAATGAAGAGTATGCCGTAGTAGAATATTTTTTCCATTGCAATAAGTGTGGTTTTTGGAACTTTTTCCTTAAATGAACGCCTAACATTAACCCTGACTATCTTTGCTACTATAAAGGAGATGAAAATTATGACAAAGAATATTATAACGTCGGCTATACTTCTCCCGCCCAGATATTCTATTTTTTGACTCAGAATATCTCCTATTGTTGCAATAATATTCATTTTAATCCCCACTCCACAACAAATTTCTTTTCCAGCTTTTTAATTCCCTTCGCCTCATAAATGTCAATGGAAGGCTGCATATTTTTTGGCTTCCTCTCATTGAATGATGTCTCGCCCACAGTCTTTTTAAGAATGTTGAGGCGAGCATGCATGTAGGCATAATCATTATAAAACACTTTCATGTCAAGTGCCCTGAAAACTATCTTCGAAATTTCAACCCATTCTCTATAACTATTTTTTGCATCTACTCTCAATACCCCTTCAAACAGTCTTTTTACTTCTGGCACCTCTCCATAAACATCGCTTTCCCACCATCTGCATATTATGCCACTCTCAGGCGGACCATACAATGCATATTTTGGTTTTGTAAGAGTAAATATGTCAATGCGCTCAACATCTTTTTTATCAACAAGGAAAATACCTATTTCCACAGGAAATGTTACATAAAACGTGCTTTCCACATCCGGTTCTATTATGATTGGCTTTGTTAATTTCACCAGAAGATGTTCCGCAGTGCCTTCTTTGGGCAGATTAACGGGCTCTACGGGACATATGACTATATTTCCTTCCTTTGCATATATATGCTTTTCAACCTCCTCTCCATTGCATACTCTTCTGTAAATTTTCTTTTTACCCCTGCCCTCAACCTCGATTTTTACTCCATCCTGTTCAAGATGAACATTCAGATCATATTTTCCAAACACAGTAGTATAGTGATGCCACTATAAAAAATTTATAAAAAATCCTGTTTTCCTTTATGATGCAAAAAATGCTTTTGAATGAGAGGGCAGGGGGAGGAAATATAAAAATAGGGGTAATTTCAGATAGTCATGACAATATGGAGGCTATAAGAAAGGCGGTAGAATTTTTCAACAGCAAAGATGTTGATCTTGTTATGCATGCTGGCGACATTGTTTCACCATTTACGGCAGATGCATTTAAAGAGCTTAATTGTGACATGATTTTAATTTATGGAAACAACGATGGAGACAAGCTATATCTGAAGGAAAGGTTCAGAAACATAGGCACATTTTATCTCGATCCTTATATGGCTGAGATAGCTGGAGTAAAAATCGCAATGACCCACAAGCCGGAAATAGTGGAGGCGCTGGCAACAAAATATGATATTGTGATATATGGACACACACATGAAAAAGATGTAAGAAATGAAGGAGATGCCCTTATTGTAAATCCAGGAGAGTGTTGCGGATATTTAACAGGCATAAAAAGTGTTGCAATTATTTCTCTAGAGAAAAAAGAAGCTAAAATTTTTGAATTATGATAACATTATTCATATGCAGGAATTCTATGAAATTGACGTAAAAGAAGTAATGCACTCACGTGTATGGGATTTGCCGCTCGTAAAAGAAAGTGATAGTATAAAGATT
>JAGHBD010000023.1 GCA_021161135.1 Thermoplasmata archaeon | reverse complement strand
TCATAAAACTTAATGCCATCAAAAGCGTACTCATTGAACATTTCCTTTGCATATCCCTTAACAACCGCAACATTTCTCAATCCAACCTTCCTTATAGTTTCCAATTGATATTCTAAAATAGTTTTACCATGTATTTTTATCAAGGATTTTGGACATTTAAAGAATGTGTCTTTTCCTGCTGCTGGAATTATAACCCATAAACGCTGTTCTCTCATATATTTTCTATCTTGTTCCTTTATTCTTATAAAACCTACATCCTCAAAAATTTCAGCAACAGGGGAACAATATGCTTCTGCTTCGAAATTTCTATCATACAATAGAATTGCCTCTGTTACTTTTTTCATTGCTTTATGGGCGGCTCTTAATAGGTGATTTGCATGAATTATAATATTAAATCCATTATTTGCCAATTCTTTATCGGTAATTAAATTGTAGGTTGTAGGTATGCACACGAGATACGGCCTTTTTCCCAATCTGTCGCAAAGTTTTTCATATTCCTTGGCAAAAGCCAAAACATCTTTTGGATCATCCTTTTTTGAATGTATTAGTATGCCATCTGCCCCAGCTTCAATATATATTTCCGCTCTTTTTATTGCATCTTCTAAACCAGTTCCTGATATTAAACTTTCAATTCTCGCTATTATCATAAAATCCTTGTTTGTTTTTACTTCATTTCCTCTCTCGATTTTCTGTGCGAATATTAACGGATTTTCCATTATTTGTTTTGCAGTAGCATCCAAACTATTTCTTTTAGGAAATACTTTATCTTCAATAACAACAGCAGATACTCCTAATCTTTCCAATCTTCTCACAAAATATTCAAATTGAGCTGGTGAACCACCGGTATCCCCATCTACTATCATGGGTTTGGAAGTTACATTTAAAATTTCATTTATTGTAAGCAATCTGGAATCATAACTTACTATCTCCGCGTCTGGCATTCCTTTTGATGCTGAATCTGTTAAACTACTTTCCCAAAATGCGTCAAATTCTATTATATCTCCATTTTTTGTTATTTGCATTTCTTGGGCTATGATGGCGCTTAATCCATTATGTGCTTCAATAACTCTTACAAAGCCCTTTTTCTCAATAAGCTGTTTTAACAAACCAATCCTCTTATCTGGGGAAATCACATGCTTTAGAGTCATTCTATTGATAAACCCAACACTAAATAAAAATTTTTGTTATTGTTATTGTTTGTTATAGGATAAAAAACCATGGAAATAACACCTCGATATGTATTTATCAGTTTATGTATTTACTCTTCATAAGAAGAAATAGAATCACTCTGTTGAAGTGATTGCAAAGTTTGAGAGATATTGAAAACAAACCCGCAGATAAAATGATAGGTATACTTTCTCTTACTCAACGTATTCAACTTTTATGCCCATCTTGTTTGCAATTTTTGCCTGTAATTTATCGCTTGTGATTATCGGAATTTCTCTGAGAAAAACAAGCAAATTCCTTAGAGATTTTGAGAAGTTTAGTCATGAAGCGTTAAGGCAATGGTATCATAAATTTGCCCAGTTATTTACCAATTCCAGAAAATATAGGCGTTGTATAGCAATAGATGAAACAAAAATAAAGATTGGAGATGAATGGTACTATATTTGGGCTGCAATAGATGTTGATACATGGGAAATTTTAGGAGTAATGGTAACGATGGAGAACTTCTATTGATGTAATAAGATTTGTCAATAGCTTCTGAACATATAGTAAAAATTTTAAACTGCAGGGATTTGTTTTAACATGGAAAAATTTGATAGAATAACCATTGATCCCAAGATAATGGGCGGGCAGCCATGCATAAGAGGGTTGAGAATACCCGTTTCCCTAATCATTAAACTAATTGCTGGAGGTAAAAGCACAGAGGAAATCTTAAAGGAGTATCCAGAGCTGGAGGAGGAAGATATAAAACAGGCATTGAGATTCGCCGCTTGGATGGTATCTGAAAAGCAGCTGCCAATGATAAAATGAAGTTTTTACTTGATATGCCAATCTCTCCAAAAACAGAGAAATTTCTGAAAGAGCTTGGATATGATGCAATAAGAGTCGATAAACTCGGTATGGAAAAGGCAACCGATAAAGAGATATTTGAATATGCCATCAAAGAAAACAGAACAATCATAACTGTTGATCTTGATTTCGGACAAATTCTATCTTATTTCAAAACATCGAAACCCTCAATTATAATCTTCAGATTGAAATACCCCTCTGTCGAAAAAATTAACAGATTACTTTCATCAATTATCCCAGAGATTAAGGAGGAGATAGAAAAAGGTTCTATCATAGTTATAGAGGATAAAAAAGTGAGAATAAAAAATTTGCCAATTGAATAAAATTACTGGAGCGGAGAAACAAAAAATTCTTCACCGCTGATTTGAGCAAGGTGGAGAATGTGCATGAATTGATCTTGGAATAATTCACATCATTTCTTCGCCTTCCGCCTTCCTGCCTCCCGCTTCATTTCAACAATATTTCCATAATGGAATTGCTTTTATCATTTTTATTTTCTACAATAAAATTTATCTTCATCGCCTCCCAATTTATTTCTTTTTATACGCTCTTTTTCTATGAAGTATAGTATACAGGGTTATCTCCTTTTGATCATCATCAATTTTGTATATGATTCTGTAATCACCTATTCTTAGTGAATATTTTCCTTCCAACTCTCCATGCAATCTTTTTGCATGATGTGGCTCTTTCTCTATTCTTCTTATTTTCTCCATAAATATACTTCTTCTTTTCTTTCCAAACTTTTTAAAATCTTTTTCAAATCTTTTAGTAACTTTTATTCTATAGCTCATCTATCT
>JAGHBD010000173.1 GCA_021161135.1 Thermoplasmata archaeon | reverse complement strand
GTAATATATTATCCATTGCCTATTTAAATCCCTATCATATTTTATAAGATAACCTATTCCCTTTTCAACATCTTTAACTCCTGCTACAACCACATCCTCCTGGCTCACATCTATTCCAAATGCCCCTCCCATGCCTTCTCCATATACATCTTCCTTTACCAAATTTCCATCTGTATCCACTTTAATTGTCCAGAAATCCATATCTGTTATATTTTCTTCTGAAACATCCAAATGAAAAACCATTCCAGTCGCATATACATAGCCGTCATCATCAATTGCTATGTCTAACAGAGAATCTAAAATGCCTTTATTGTATGTTTTGTGCCATATCATATTTCCCTCGCCATCATATTTTAATATAAGATAATCTGTAAGCGGAAATATTTTACCAACCTGAGTGCCTACTGTTCCACCTACATATATATTGCCTTGTTTATCAGTTGCAACAGCAGCGGCTAAGTTTATTGTGAATTCATCAAAATCTTTTTGCCATATCAAATTCCCTTCTGCATCGTATTTTTCCACCCTCAATATATATTTATTGCCGCTACTATATTCTTCAACAACTATTATATTTCCATCTCTGTCGATAGTGACACCCTTTGCTACTTCGTCAATGATATTTTTTCCTCCATATGAAGATAAGTTAATACTTAGCAGAGAAAAAAGGAGTATCATCACAATACAATAAACCGTTCCCTTCATGAAAAAATAATGGGAAAATTAGTTAAAAGTTTTGTTGTAAATAATTGATATTTCCAAAATAAAAAACGAGAGGAAAAATATTTTTAATCAAAATCTTATACCATTTTAAGCCCCGGTGGTGTAGCGGTTATCATGCGGGCCTGTCGAGGGGTTACCGGAATGTTATCGTGGAGTCCCACAGTAAGCCCGCGACCCGAGTTCAAATCTCGGCCGGGGCGCTATCTTCTGCAATAATATAAATATTCGTTTCAGCTTTAGCTTCGTGAATATAGATGCCTTTATGAAAAAGAATAGGAAAAAGGGCATTTTTGTTATTATAATGATATCCTTCTTTTTCATACTCATTATATTTTCGAGAGGCATAGAATATGAATTTAATGAAGAAGATTTTCTTCCATCAAATGAAGTGGTAATGGAAAACGAAAGGATATTGAGGGAATATACAAATGAATATCTTGTTCCCATTCTTGTTATATCCAAAGAGGGTAATGTGCTTTCAAAAGATGCACTCCTTGAAATACTCCATATAGAAAAAAATCTTTATGAAAGGTTTGGTGTGGAGCCTATAAGTGTAGCAGATGTTATCTCACTAACACTCCTCTCGCTTTCGAACGAGACAGATAAAAGCTACGAAAAAAGAGTCGAGATAATAAATGGATTGAGTAATGAAGAGATAATAAAATTTATCAATTCTCCTTTTTTCCCCTCCACATATCTTTCTCTTCTCCTCTCCACAGATTTCAACGGCCAGGCGGCGGAGGCATGCGTAATAAAATTCTCACTCAATGGTTCGCTAATAAAAAATGATGCTGCCGCAATGGAAAATGAAAGCATAATCAGAGAGATAGTTGAGAAAGAATATGAATATATCGAGGCACATGTTCTAGGAGCAAGAATAATATCTGAAGAGATAATCATAGCAAATAATAAATCCATTTCTATTTTGCTTCCTATTTCATTTCTGCTGGTTATTTTGGTTCTAACCATGGTTCACAAAAATATAATTGAAACTTTCCTGAGTCTGGTGGCACTTGGATTAACCATTATATGGATTATTGGGCTGGCAGTTCTTTTAAACTATCATCTTAATCCCATAACAACTTCAATTCCTGTGCTTCTCGTAGGGCTTGGCATCGATTATGGCATTCATATTAAAAAGAGGATAAATGAGGAGGGAATTAAAGGACTGCGTAGCATATTTCCACCTCTTGTACTTTCTGCCACAACAACTTCCATAGCCTTTCTCTCCAACATTTCCTCATCTATTCCGGTGATGAAAGAATTTGGTATTCTTTCTTCATTTGGGATTTTTTCCTGCTTTCTGATAATGCTTTTCTTCCTCTCTTATGGAGGAAAAAAAAGGGAAAGGAAAGAGGGCATGGAGCTTCTTGCATTAAAAATAGAAAAGGCACAAAAAGGAATAATTGCGGCTGTTGTTGTAATAACATTCCTTATGCTCGCTTTTTCTACAACAATTGAGGCAGAGTTTGACATGACAGACTTTCTCCCTGAAAAATTGGATATCTCCAGAAATATTGAATATCTCCTGAATAATTTTAAAGCTGCAGAGGGTGAGAAGGCTATAATTATTTTAAAAGAAAATATGACAGAGCCAGAAAATTTGAGGAAATTATATTCTATAGAGAGAAATATCAGAAATGATGAATTTGTAACTGGAGAAATTACATCAATTCTCTCATTGATGAAGGATTATGCAGAAAAAACAGTGTATGATATGAGATACAATGAAAGTTTTGCCAGACTTTACAATGTGTATTTTGATGATGGAATGGTAAAAAATAATATTTCATGGAAGGAAATAAAAATGCTTTACGACACACTCTTTTCCATTGCTCCAGACGATATAAAAAGAGTACTTCACCCAAGTTATGAAGAGAGTATTATAAGAATAGCCACAGATACTGGTAAAAAGGAGAAGAATATCGAAATCCTTTACCGAGAATTGAAAAAAGATTTAAATGATAGCAATGGGATAGTAACAGGAGGCATAATTTCAAGTTATGTCGTTCTTAAAGAATTCAGAAACAGCCAGCTTAAATCTTTGCTTATAACAGCAATTATTTCTTTCTTAATTTTAGAAGCAGTGTTTTTATGGTTAAGGAAAAGTTTTACTCTGGGTATTTTAGCCATTCTTCCTGTAATTTTATCAGCCATATGGATAACAGGTAGTATGGCTTTACTTGGCATACCTCTTACTGTAATGACAATCACGGTTGCATCCTTAGCTGTTGGGCTTGGGATAGATTATTCCATACATATAACATACCATTTCATACAGCATCATAGCATAGTAAAAACAATTTCTTCAACAGGCGTCGCTCTTTTAGGCTCAGCTCTCACCACCATAGCAGCATTTTCCCTTCTTTCATTCTCACCCCTTCCTCCTTTACAACAGTTTGGTATTTCGATAGCATTAGCAATAACATATAATTTTTTCCTCTGTGTTTTTGTTCTCCCTGCAATGCTAAATTTATTTCCAAGCTTCGAGTAATTTTCCATTTCTGGCCGAATATACAGATGCCAGGCTGAGAATAGCAGAAATGCAGGCAAAAGTGAGCATGAATAGAACGAGTAATATGAACTGAGAAATCATTTCATATTCCATAAGAAATATTGGTAGGGCGCCTCCTATCAATGCTATTGTTGCTTCAGCCAGCGAAGGGCTCTTTCTGCTGAGTGCAATTTTTATTGCCTTCAATCCTCCTTTCTCTTTTACCTCCTCTCTCACCCTTTCTGTAATATGTACAGCAAAATCTATGCCCACTCCTATTGCAATGGACGAAACTGTTATGGTTGAAACATTTAGGGGAATGTTAAGCAGAACGAGCATGCTGGGCTGCCATATGAGCAGGAAAAGAATGGGTATCATGGTAAAGGATGCGTAGCGGAAAGAGCGAAATACAATGAGGAGACAGAGATAAACAAGAAGCAGGGAAATAAACATGAAGCGGAATTGCTGATCCATGAGCATATCATTTAATTCTACAGTAAGGGCAGCTAATCCTGCGAGACGAGAAATGTTGCCATAGCCTCGGATTTCCAGATTATACTGTTGTATTACTTGATTAACAGCAGCAACAGCATCTCTTGTCTCTGGCAACGGCATTATTGGCATTTCAACATACATAAGAGTTCTATTTGTTCCATTAAGCATCATATCTTTGTATTTCTCCGGTAAATTTTCAAAAATTCTTTCTGCATCTTCTTTCGTTGAGGGTAATCTATTGCCATTCAATTTTTTAACAACATCCACGATGGAATATATTGTAACGTTGTCTATGCCCGTATTTATAATTTTTTCCATTTCATCGAGTTTTTTGAGTAATTTTGGCTCCATGATTCCTCCTTCTCTATCTGTCTCAACAAGTATAACTCCTGATTGTCCGGCATTGAACTTCTCTGAATATTCCTGCATTTTCACATAACTGTTCATCTTCTGGGGCATCATTTCCCATACAGATGTCCTTTGAGATACATATGGAATGGATGCTACGGAAACCAATGAAACGGCAGCAAGTATGAGTAAAATCTGTCTCCTGTGTCTCGTTAAGTTTGCGAGGGATGTCCATTTGAGCTCAACCTTTTTCTTTGGAGGAAAAGCAACTAGAAGGCAAGGAATGAGAATCATTGTGGAAATGAAGCAGTAAAGCACTCCGATAAGAAAGGCAAGACCCATATTTGCAATTGGGGGCATGCTAGATGTGAGCAAAGATGCAAAGCCGACAATTGTTGTGATAGCTGAGAGAAAAACAGCTTTTCCAGTAGTATTTATCATCTTTTTTACAGCATCCTCTCTCTTTTTCCCTATAAGTTCCATAAAGTAGTTTATCATATGGAGAGAATATGCCACACCCAGCGCACCCAGCAATGGCAGCACAGCTATAGCTGTTGGGGCAAATTCAATAGGAAGTATTCCCATTGTCCCAAAAGTAAGAGCTATTGAATAAAGAACAGGAGATATCGCAATAATAACTGTTTTCATGTCTCTATGGAAAGCATATAAAACCATTAAGAGAATAAGAAGAGATAGTAATCCAACAACATATATTCTCCCCATAATCCAGTCAACCGTTTCCTTATAGAGAGTTAGCATTCCTGTAGGATATGCATTGAGTGTGTAGGTTGTTTCAGATATTGGATACACCTTATCCTCCAGAAGGGAATCTACATCAGCATCTTGTGGAGTAGTTAATATAATAACTCCGTTTTTACAATCTTGAGAAATAAGCTTATACTTTATCTCATCTGGAATAAAATGGAGTAATCCATTAACTACTATTTGCCTATCCGGAATGGCATCTTTACCAATAAATGGTGTCTGTGCATATGTGTCTTTAATAAGAGAGGCGATACTTGCTGTATAAGTTACACTATCGTTTTTTCCCTTATCATATGCATCTGGATTGAGAGCATTTTCCATATTGTCTATTTCTTTAAGAGTGGATATTTTTGTTATATTATCCTTCGCTTCTAAATAAATCATGAGAGAGTCAATGGGCCATATTTCTCTTATTTTATTGAGGAGTTGCACACTTGGCTGATCAGATGGCATATAAACTTCTATATCTGATGTTATCACCACATTTACAGCCTGGAGAGAGACAAGAATAGTTATAATTGTAAAGATAAGGACTGTAAGCTTTGGCTTTTTAAGTAATAAATCATACTGCATGGATATCCGTTCCCTCTCCAATAATTTTTGTTTCTATTTAAAATTACCTGATTTTTCTCTTAAGAATTATAACGAGTATTGCCATCGCAACCAATAGCATTTCAAAGCCTGGGGTGCTGCCGCCTCCGCCGCCTTCCACTTTTATTACTACTGTGTCTGTTGCTTCATCGCCATAATTATCCATTACAGTGAGTTTGACAGTATATTCTCCAGCCTTCGCATATTTATGGCTTGGATTTTGCTGGTTGCTTGTTGTGTTGTCTCCGAAATCCCAGTGCCATGCAACTATCCTTCCGTCTGGATCACTTCCCTTTCCTTCAAAAAGTATGTTGGTTCCAACTTTTGGATTCTCGGGTGAATATTCTATTTTTACTGTCGGCGGCATATTTTCTTTCTCTTCATATTTATAATCAACAAGCTGGATGGAAAGATGCTGATTTCCTCCTGTATCAATAATGCGCTCTATCATTCCCTTTTCGCCGCTCCAGAACATGTATGTTTTGTTAAATGGGATTATGTCTCCAAATGGATTATAACCTGATTCGATTATATATACATCTCCGCTCTTTTTTGTACATTTAAAGGTAAAGGAGACCTCTCCACTCGTTGGATAATCTCCATAATAGAGAGTTGCAAATGATCTAGCCGTCCATTCTTCTCCTTCATAAACAGGGAAATTCATGAAATCAAGAGGAGGGCTGTATTCTGTTTTCACATTTGCTTTTCCTACAGGCAAATTGGGAATAGGAACATTTGTCGATATGTTAATGTAGATGTTATTTTCATTTTTGGCAATTGAAAGATTTTTGGTGGTGAAATAAATGTTTCCTGTGCCTTCTATTGAGAATGTTCCGTCAATAGTTTGTTCCTGTCCAAATATGTTTCCTTCTATGTGAAGGTTGCCAGCTATTGAAATGTTCATCGATGTTTTGTAACATCCAACGCTTTTACCATCTATTTCAATAACCTCCACATCTACCACATCTATTCTGAGCTCAAATTTTGTAGTGGAAATATCGACACTGAAAGAATAATTTTCAAAATTTACACTCTCACTGACACTATAGCTCCCAGTATATACCCAATAATCGCCAACACTCCAATTGGGTTTCTCCAGTGCAGCATTTGCAAAAGGCAGCATGAATAGGAACAATGCCGTAATGAGGTATTTCAGTTTCATATTGGCTTATTTGCTTTCCATATAAATTTTTTTGCATGGATTTTGATGGTTGTGGAGTCCCGAAAAAATTTCCGCTATATAATTCATCCCACTCTATGAAATTAACGCAGAAAAAGATTCGATGGATAATAAAAAGATATGATGAGAGAATGCCCGTATCTGAAATCGCTTTCCTT
>JAGHBD010000110.1 GCA_021161135.1 Thermoplasmata archaeon | reverse complement strand
GGTACATTTCCTTGATATGTCATTATTGCTAGTTTTTCCAAGCTTTTGTTTGGATTGAAAGCGCTTGCTGTGGAAATAACTAACACACAAACCAACAATATGCTAATTTTCCTCCTCATTTTTCGCCTCCAGAATTATAATATAAAAAGGGTTTAAATATTTAATTGAAATCCACCAAATTTACAACTGTTAAGCGAGAATGTTTGTTTTCATGCTATGCATGAAAGAATATTCGTAGGCAAGCAGGTAAAACATTTTTATATGAAAAATATATTTCATGCAAGGTGATTCCTTGGGAAACGTGAAACCAGCATTTGTCAAAAGAATAGCATTGGAACTGCTACAAAAGTTTCCAGAAGAATTTACAGACGATTTTGAAAAAAATAAAGTGCTGGTAGAAAAATTAACCACAATATCAACAAAAAACGTTCGCAATAGAGTGGCTGGATATATAACAAGGCTTATGGAAGATAGGAAAAAAATAGAAAATGAACCAGCAAGTTGAAAAGGCATTGGAAGAATTACGGAAGGGTAATTTTGTCCTTGTTTATGATGCAGATGGAAGGGAGGAGGAAACGGATTTTTTTATCGCTGCCGAACATATTACGCCTGATGCCATATATAGGATGCGGAAAGATGGAGGAGGACTTATATTTATAATGCTTAAGTATGAGGCAGCTGAAAAGCTCGGCTTGCCTTATATGGCAGATATAATTTACAAATGTGGTAATAGATGGCCTGTGTTTAAAGAGCTCATACCTAACGATATACCGTATGATACAAAATCCTCTTTTTCTTTAACAATAAACCATAGGAAAACATTCACTGGCATAAGAGATGTTGATAGAGCCCTCACCATATCAGAGTTCGCAAAACTTGTTGAAGAAATGGAGGAGTGGGAAAGCGCTAAGGCGCAGCGCATATTTGGGCAACGTTTCCGCAGCCCTGGGCATGTGCCAATATGTATAGCAGCAAAGGGTTTGTTGAATGAAAGAAAAGGGCATACTGAGCTAGGGATAGCACTTGCTGAGATGGCTGGGATAACACCTGTTATGGCGGGTTGCGAAATGCTTGATAAAGGAGAAAGTTTAAAAAAGGAGGAGGCAATGAAATATGCAGAAAGACACGACTATGTATTTCTTGAGGGATGGCAGATAATAGAGGCGTGGAGAGAATGGCGAGAGTGATGGCATCTGGCGTGTTTGATTTGTTGCACATAGGACATCTTTATTATCTTGAAGAGGCAAGAAAATATGGTGATGAGTTAATTGTTGTCGTTGCATGTGATGAAACGGTAAGGCGGAGGAAACACGAGCCAATAATGCCAGCTGAGGAAAGGCGCCGCCTTGTTGAGGCGCTGAAGCCTGTGGATAAAGCAGTTATAGGGTATGAGGATGATTTTTTGAAGATAGTTGAGGAAATAAAGCCAGATGTGATAGCCCTTGGATATGACCAGCATTTTGAGGGGCTTGAAGAGATGCTTAAGGAGAGAGGTATAGAGGCAAAGATAGTGAGATGTGGAAAGTATGATGGGGATTTAAATAAAACGAGGAAAATTATAGAAAAAATAAGGAAAATGAGGGAGCTGTATAAAAATGAGGAAAATAGGCATAGCTGATACAACCTTTGCAAGATATGATATGGCAAAGGCAGCCATAGATGAAATCAGCAAAAATGCCACAAATATAAAAATTGAAAGATACACGGTGCCTGGCATAAAAGATTTGCCTGTAGCGGCAAAAAAACTGATAGAGGAAAGGGGTTGCGACATAGTGATGGCATTTGGAATGCCGGGAAAGGAGGAAATAGATAAACAGTGCGCCCATGAAGCCTCGCTTGGCTTAATAGCTGTGCAGCTTCTCACAAACACCCACATAATTGAAGTTTTTGTTCATGAGGATGAAGCAAAAGATGAAAAGGAGTTGAAATGGCTTGCAGATAGAAGAGCGAGGGAACATGCTTTAAATGCTCTTGCCTTGCTTTTCCATCCAGAGGAACTTACAAAAAAGGCTGGCACCGGACAAAGACAGGGCTTCGAGGATGCGGGTCCATTACCTTAACTAAAATTGAGGTAGAATTTGAGATAGGAACATTATAACAGCTATACCCATAATATGCAATGTAATACCTGTTTTTATCATGTCCTCCATTTTTATATAGCCAGATGAATACACTATAGCATTTGGAGGCGTAGATATTGGAAACATAAAGGCGAGGGAGCAGGCAAGAGTTGCGGGGATCATCAAAGCATATGCTTCCATGCCAGTTTTGCTGGCTATTGCAACAAGTATGGGCATCATCATGTTTGCAACAGCTGTATTTGATGCAACTTCGGTAAGGAAAGAGGTAATTGTAATGATAAAGAGGAGAAGGATGAGCGGTTGCGATATTTCCACTCTTCCTGCAATAAATTCTGCTGCTCCGGATTCAAACAATGCTTTGCCAACCGCCAGTCCGCCACCAAACAGAATGAGTATGCCAAATGGGATTTCTTTTATATCCTCCCACTCCAGTAAGGGCTTCCATTCTTTAATGCTCGATGGAATTGTAAAGAGAAGTATTGCTCCAAATATGGCTATTAAAGCATCGTCCATTTTTTGCTGCATCGTTTTCGCAAAATCAAGCGGTATATAGCCCCATAAGGGGCGAGATATCCAAAGGAAAGCAACTAAGAGAAAAACAAATATAACTATCTTTTCCTCTCTTCCCATTCTGCCAAGTTTTTCTCTTTCCTCCTCAATGAAATTTTTTTCCACATCCACATTATGGAGATGATATTTTTTGATTAGAAAGAGCCATGTTGTCGGCAACATTATTGCCGCAAATGGCACACCTATTGTGAGCCATGACGAAAAGGTTATTTTTTTGTTGAGCAAGGTTTCAGAAAATCCAGCAAAGATGGCATTTGGGGGAGTGCCGACAAGCGTAGCTACACCTCCAATGGTAGCAGCATAAGCTATTGAAAGCATCAAAACTTTACCATAATTCTGTTTTTCTTTCATTTCTATATGCAGCATCACAGCCATACCTATTGGAAGCATCATGGCAGTCGTTGCTGTATTTGAAATAAAAGCGGAAAGAATGGCGGTCACAATCATAAAGTATAATATCAGCGTACTCGATTTATCGCTACTCTTCGATAATATTGCAATGGCAATTCTTCTGTCAAGTCCCCACTTTATCATCGCCCTCGCTATCACAAAACCGCCAAAAAACAGGAAAATGATGCGATGAGCATACTGCGAGAGAGTTTCCTGCAGAGAAAGCACGTCCAGCAGCGGAAGAATAACAGCAGGCAGCAGGGCGGTGGCGGCAAGCGGTATAGCTTCGGTTGCCCACCATATGGCGCATAGCAGCAATGTAGCCATAGCCGCCCTCGCCTGCCAGTTCATGATTGGAAGGAAAAGGAGAATAATAAAAAGGAGTATGCCAGCTGAAAAGCCGATTTTCTTTTTTATGATATCATTAGCAGGCATTGGGAGGTGAAAAGAGTTACAAATATAAATTTATCTATAGAAAATTGAGGGAAGAGCCGGGAAATTTCCTTAGCTTCCAAAACCAAATCCCTTTACAGTAGGCAATCCCGCTGCTTTCCATGCAGTGATGCCACCAATCATATTGTATAGTTTTCCTTCCCATCCAGCATCTATGAGAATCTGTGCCGCTATATAGCTTCTATGGGCTGTTCTGCAGTAAAGAATCACTTCTTTTCCATTAAAGAGGATTATGAAGATTTTTGCAAATATTGGTATCTCGATGAGTTGTAAGGGATACAAGATGGGCTTATCATAGAAGTGGGGAGTAGCAATTCTTTCATTGAAGTATTCCGAAGGTGTTCTAACATCAACAGGAATTTGTTTTCCATCCTCTTCATTGTTCAGCATTTCCCATACTTGCTCGACAGTAACATTCACTATTTCTCCCTGCTGCTGTTTAAATGTTATTTTCCCCTCGCTTCTTTCATAGATAGGGATGCTAAATACGAGAAGGGCAGCTATAAACATAACTTTACCTTTCATAATTCTAAATTAACAATTGTTTAAAAAAATTTTGGTTATCCCATCTCCCTCCATAATTTCTCATGCCATGCTTCGTATAACACCTTTTTATCAAGCTCCACATATTTTTTCATGTCATCGCCATCATATATTACAAGTTCCTGACCTTTAACACTTCCTACCATATAAATATCGATGCCATCAAAGATTTTCCTGAATTCCTCCTCCTTTCCTTTTCTTACCTCCGCAATCCATCTCGTATTGCTTTCAGAAAATAATTTTACATCTGTTCTTAACTCGCCGAGAGAATAGAGGCATACCTCTGCTCCTTTTCCTCCAATAACCATCTCTGCCAGAGCAACAGCTATTCCTCCATTTGAAACATCATGGCATGAAACTATGATGCCTTTTTCAATAGCTTCAACAACTCTTTCAATGCTTTTTTTGAGTAAATGGGCATCGCTTCTCGGCACTTTCCCTCCTTTTATACCAAGATATTGATAGTATTCACTTCCCCCCATTTCTCTCTTTGTCTTCCCTATAACAAAAATGGAATTTCCCTCTTCTCTGAAATATGATGATGGTATCTTCCTTACATCATTCACAATGCCAACTGCCATTATGGTCGGCGTGGGCGCCACGCTGCCAGCCATGCTTTCATTGTAGAAGCTCACGTTGCCTGAGGCAAAGGGAACATTAAGCACGGAAGCCATATCCTTCAAAGCCCTCACGCTTTCAACAAACTCGCCCATTCTTTTTGGTTTCTCTGGATTACCAAAGTTAAGGCAATCCACAAATGAATCAACTTTTGCCCCAACAGCAGCCAAATTTCGGCATGCTTCATCGATAGCAGAGCAGGTTCCCCAATATGGGTTGAGGCTTGTATAATATGGATTCACATCAGCTGTAACAGCAAGCCCCCTCCATGAGTTTCGGAGTGGTTTTATAACAGCAGCATCTCCATGAGTTGGCATTGCAATATCGCCTTGCAGCGGTTTTGCAACCGTCGCCCCTCTCACCTCAAAATCATACTGCCTTATAACCCAATCACGGCTGCAGACATTGGATGAAGAAAGTATGGATAGCAGCGCCTTTTCTACGTCAGGCATATCAAATTCTTTTTCCTCTCCTTCCATTATATCTGGTTTTTCCCATTCCCTCGCATATTCCACAGCTCCAACTTGGAAAAGCAAATCGAGTTCCCCAACAAGTTGCTCCTTGTAGAATATCCTTATCACTTTATCTTCAATTACCTTTCCTATAGGCGTAGCCTCAACATCCCACTTTTCAAAAATTTTCAGCACCCTATCCACATCATCTGGCTTTACAACGAGAAGCATTCTTTCTTGGCTCTCTGAAACCCATATTTCCCAAGGCTCCATGTTTTCTTCTCGCAATGGCACCTTATCCAGATAAACTTCTGCTCCATAACCGCCTTCATATGCTATTTCGCTACATACACAGGATAAACCGCCTCCCCCCATATCCTTCATTCCAATAACAAGCCCCTTTTCATTGCACTCTAAACATGCGTGAATGAGGGGCTCTTTAGTTATTGGATCACCAAGCTGCACAGCGGTAATTGATTTTTCTTCCGATTCTTCTCTGAGTTCTTCGGATGCAAATGTAACGCCATGTATTCCATCTCTACCCGTCTTTCCTCCAGCATATATATAAATATCGCCTGGCTCCCCTACCCTGCTATGCACCAGTTTGTTTTTCTTTACAATTCCAACACATCCAACATTTACAAGACAGTTGCCTGTATAGCTCTCATGGAAATATACCATACCTGCAACCGTAGGAATACCTACTCTGTTACCATAATCCCTTATGCCCTCAACAACTCTCTTAAATAGGTAGCGAGGGTGTTTTACTCCTTTCGGCAGATCACTATATGGAGTATCGAGTTTGCCGAAAAAAAGAGGGTCTATCAATGCAATGGGCTGGGCACCCATGCACAGCACATCCCTCAATATTCCCCCTATGCCAGTGGCTGCTCCTCCATATGGTTCAATAGCGGATGGATGATTATGGCTTTCGAGGGCGACAACATAATAGTGCTCATCATCAAATTCCAAAACACCTGCATCTTCTCTCGCCACTACCCTATCCTTAGCAACATGATACACATACTGCCTGAGATAGTGCTTCGATGATTTGTAGCAGCAATGCTCGCTCCATGATTGAGCCAAAGCCTCGAGTTCCAAATCTGTCGGGTTTCTCCCTTTTCTGCTAAAGTAATCCTTTATTTTTCTCATTTCCTCAATGTTTAATGCAAGACCAAGCGTGCTACTAATTTCCATTAACTGCTCATCTGTGGCATCAAGCAATTTAACGGTATGCACATAACCATTCTTTTCGAACAATTCTTCAATGGACATGCTCTATCGAAATGCTATATTCATTGATTACTGGGTTTGCAAGCAACTTTTTACACATTTCCTCTGCCCTTTCTTTTGCCCTATCAACATCTTCTTCATCAAGCAGAAGTTCTATAACTTTCGCCACTCCCGCCTCTTTAACTTCATTAAAATGGAGAAGATGGAGGGCTTTAACAATATTCTTTCCTTCTGGATCAACAACTCCTTTCTTGAGTTTAATTTCTATTCTTGCTCTGAGCATTTACACAACTCCTTCATAGTGACATGATGGACATACATAGGTGAGGGGTTTTTCTCCTGTATCAAGCACATCAAATTCATTTCCACAATTGGAGCATGTTATATGCCTCGCCACTCCTTTCACTCTTTTGCCCCTCAACACCCCTTCCTTACCGCAATTAGGGCAAGTATATTTAAGCGGCCTTACTCCTGTATCCGATATGGTAAAAGTTGTGTGACACTGACTGCACATCACCTTTTTTATCACCTCAGAAACAATTTTTATTTCCTTTCCCTCCGCTTTGGGAGTCGTTGCATATACTATCAATTCAACAAGCAGGAAAAAGATGTATAGAACGATGCCCACTATACTCCAGATTTTGAGAGGAAATAAAATCTCGCCCCCGCCCCTCGCCTGCTGCATGGCGACTATAAACAGCCATATGAAATAGATTATTGAAACTATAACTATCACTTTCAGCAGATTTTTTTGATTCATCTAAGGAGTTATTTTTTATCCCTTTATAAACTTTTATAACATTCTTTGCCTTATCTCCCGCCTGCTGAGCATCCCAAATGGCAACTGTTCTTTGTATGTTACTGCAAAAATGATGATGGAGAAAAGAAGAAGATAGATAGAGAAAGTCATTGAAAGCAATGTATTCCATGAAATTGAGTATATTATTGCTACAAGCAGTGAAATCCACATCAGAAAGGAAATTAGGAGAGAGAGGACAAAATACTTCATCTTCATTACCCTTTTTATCCCCACTCCTATGAGAATGCCAGTTGAGCAGTTTATCAGTATAACGGCAAAGGGTATTGTCATAAGTGGGATATTCTCGAGTGTAATCTCAATGCTTTTACCAAAAAGGAGGGGAGCAAAAACAGATGAAAAACCCAAGCCAAAGGTGCCGCCATATATTGGCACTCCCTCTTCCCTCATTTTTGGGTGATTGAGTGTGGCAAACTTTGCAATCTGTTCAAGAAATGAGAAAATGAAAGAAAAAAAGAGAATGATATCTATATAGGGTGCTTCGGAAACAATTGGATAAACAATCATTCCTTCGATGGCATAAATGATGGCACCTATTACAAAACCCACAATGAATGCCAGAAAAACGAGTTTTTCTCTAAATCTGCCTTCATATCTACCAACTATAAAATACAAAACGAATAGAGACGGTATGATACCCATTGGAAGGAGTAATGTATTAAGTTCCATGCAAAAAATCTGCCCACTATTTAATTCCTTTGTCTCGCTAAATTTTGCTCTGCTATCGCTCCGCAAATCATTGTCCAAAATTCAAAACCCCGCTTTTATATTTTCTCATTGATTAAGTGATTAATCACACATTCAGATATATCGCTAGCATATTCCCCAGTTCTTCTGATACTCTCTGCAATATAACCAATCGATATTGCTATTGCACCTTTCTGTTGCAATGCTATTGTGTTGATTTTTTCACATAGAGATACAAGCTCTGTTAATGAATCAATGTTTTTGTTGGCTGATTTCATATCTCTTTCAGTAAATGACTCCATACTTTTATCAAAAATCTCTAATGCACAATTGCTAGCTGCTTCAATCGTATCAATAATTTTCTCGTCCACTTTCTCATCTATAAAATTCAGGATATTTTTTGCTATTCTAACCGCATGATCCCCAATACGCTCTATAATTCTGCTTATTAGAAAGTAGTTTGCCACCTTCTCTGCTGTGATACCCATCTTTCTAGCAAGGTTTACATCTTTTGATACTATATTGTGCTGACGTGCTATCAGCCAGTGCAATCTATCTACATCATTATCCCTAGATAAAATATCCTCTGCTAGTGTTTTGTCTCTGTTCTTTAATATGCTAACAGCATCCTTGTGCATGTTTTTCACAATCAGATACATTCTCCGAATAGATTTATCAAATGGCATCTCTACGGGGTTTAGTAAATCCTTTATAGTAATGCTATTATTTGTTTCCTCTACAACTTCTTGACCTATTGTTACC
>JAGHBD010000031.1 GCA_021161135.1 Thermoplasmata archaeon | reverse complement strand
TTTCTATTGCCACAAGCTGTTTCTTCTGCTCGTCAGTAAGCTCTCCATACTTTTCCTCATTTAGCAGATGCAGATATCCCTGAGCAATTGAAAGAGGATTTAGAAAAAGATGTGCAACTCTTTCTGAAAATATTTTTTTCAATCCTTTTGCCTCCTCTTTAGATTGAAGTGCTAGCACACTTATTTTCTCTCCATCTTGAGACATGCCGGTAAATCGTCCATACAATATATGATGCACCCCATAGCTATCAACAAACTCAAATTCAATTTCTTCGCTTTCACTCCCTTCAAATATTCTCTCATTAGCATCCATTATTTTTTCTCTATCCTTAACAACAACAAATTCAGTGAAATATTTACCCACCATCTCTTCTTTGCTGTATCCAAAATGTGCTTCCACATGTTCGTTAGCACCGATTACTCTACAATTTTCATCGAGTATAACGATACCTACTGGGATGCTATGAAGTAATTTCCTTATGCTTATGAATTCTTCCTCCTCCATCTTTTTAGGCAGGAAGGGTATTTTATCTATCCTGAGTAGCAACTCTCTGCATCTTTTTATTCCTATTTCTGCGATTCTCATCTCTCTTCTTGCCTCTATAACCTTTTCAGCAAATTCTTTCCTCCCAATTTCTTTTAACAACCTTTTCCCGGATAAATCAACAAGTTCCTTCCTCAACTTTAAAATTTTCGTTTCTAAATCATTTATTCTGCTCATTAAGGATTCCTTCAATAAAAGAACTTCTTCCACATATTTTCTTATTTCTGGGTATTTTTTAACTACCATTCTGTACATTTCTTCTTTTCCTAACTCACTTTGCAGAATAAGTTCATGAATATCTGGCATTTTTGTTTTGCCTTCAAGTTCAGCAACAAGTTTTAAGCCCTCTGAATACCATAGTGGGGCAAAAATAAGCCCTCTTTTACTCTTTTCAAATGCATCAGATGGAAAGTAAATAGCTCTGCCACTTTCATCCTCTATTTCATACCCTATTTCTTCTCCAAGGCTATTTCTTATTACTTTTTTTACCACTCCAACCCTCTCGCCAGTGTCCTCGAAATAAACAGGCAACCCAACTATTCTCTTTTCTGCTCTTTTTCTTTTGTCAAGCCAGAATCTTATTCTTCTTTTTAAGGATATTATTGCTCTTCTGATTTTCCAATATGCATTCATATATCACACACCTCCAGCAGAGCTGCAGGATCAAACCTCTCTCTGATTAAATGAACCAGTGTAATGCAGAGGAGCATTATCATAAATTGCAAAAAGAGAATAAGAAGTAAGAGAATGAAGAAGATGGCAATATATTGAAGGAATGCCACAAATGTTTCCTCACCATAATAAAATATTTTAAACATAAAAGCGGAGGAAATGATTGTCGAGGAAATTAAGGCAGCAAGGGCAATTTCATTTTTAAATCTGCATCCTGCAAAATATATGAGCATGGAAAGTGCAATTGAGGAAAAGAACAGGGTGTAGAGGAGACCAATAGCACCTTTTATAATGAGAGGAAGAAAAGCTATAGTGGATAAAGAAAGTATCAGCACCCTCTTATTGCTTCCGCCAAGAGCCTCCATCCATATCAGCATATTCTTCATCTGTTCACCGAATATATTTATTTTGCTTTTTATCCTCGCAAATATTCTGTAAATTGGTATAAATTTTACATGGTGTTTAAGAGCCAGAAAGGAAACATAGGAGCGGAATAAAATAATTCTTTCAATGGTAAAAGATATTGCAATAAGAAGAATGAAGGTAAGGATAGACATTATAAGAGAGGCAAGAAGAGATGAGAGGCAAACAGCTGCTTTAGCTCCTAATGAATAAAAAGCCCCCATTATTTTATCTGGAATAAAAAGCCAGTAAGGAGATGAGTAAATAAAAACCTTACCACCCTCCCCATTTACTTTTATCATTCTTACCTCTCCCCCCTTAAGCTTGAATATTTTTTCTTCTGTGCTTGCGTTTCCACCTTCAATAAATGAAAATCCCTTTACGCTAAGCAATGATGGATTGAAAACAGGAAATTCTTTTTTTCCATTAAGTTCCATAGAATCATAGGCAAAAAAGGAGGATAGGAGAAGAAAAGGAATGAATATAAGCAAGATATAACGCAAAAGTTGTGCAGCAGAAACTTTCTCTGGTCCGAAAATAAGTTCATGAAGTTTTTGTTCCATATTCCTTCCATTTGGCAACCAGAAAATAAGGAGTAGCATGAAGAAGGAGAGGGAGAATATAAAAGGCAGGAATATAACGAATTTTTCCCCATTTCCATGGCTATAGCGAAGAGGCTCCGCCAGCACCGCTGCAAGCCTCTTTAACAAAAGCCAAAAGTTGCCTATGAAAGGAATCTTGAGAGGCGTATTTTTAACCATAATGACTTTTCCAAGGAGGTTCTGTTTCCTTACTATCGGCTCTGGCACATGCGGGCCTGATTGATCAGTGTAGTTGTTTGCATCGCCTTTTGTAATAAGGCCCCCGTCACGCTTCTCTACAACTCTATGGATAACAATGTGCCCATATATGCTTCTATAAACAACAATGTCTCCTTCCCTTACGTCATCCATTGAGGCGGGTATCCAGATAACAATATCTCCTTTTTTAAGCACTGGCTCCATGGAAGAGGAGGCAATAACATTTGCAGGAAATGTTGCTCCATTAAAAACAGTTGCAAATCTCGCAATTATAATAATGAGGATAACAACAAATATAAGGTTGCCGATTACATTTTTCATATTTGCTGTTTTGTTAAATTTTCCCTTTATGAGCATCATCCACCTCCATAATATGATATTGTAACATCATGTAGCACAGGAGTTGTTGAAGGCTGAGAAGTTTCCAGATAAGCAATATATTTGATATATCTTGCACCATCATGCCCATTCCATATTTCCTCCCCACTGGAGATATAGTAACTTAAATTGCTTCCATCTGGACCAACAAATTCTGTCCAGTTTATGCCATCAATAGAACTTGCTATCTGGAATTTCACTGAAGTTGCGTTGGGCAATGTGGCATTCCATGAAATGGTTGCAAAATCTGTTGCATTGCCCGTATCATGAATGCAGGATATGAGATAGCCATGTGAATAGTAAGCGGCTATCCATGAAACACCCCATTCATGCAATGTGGCGGTTCCAGAACCATTAGATGTAAATTCTACACACAATTTTATTGAAGACGAGTTAATGAAAGAAATGTCATAGCCGTTTTCTGCCTCTTCATAACTTATATTGCATATCACCTCGTTATTACTTGCATTTAATATTTTAAATGTCACATTAACGCCTGCTGAAATGGTAACATGAGCATAAAATTCTCTCCACTCGGCAAGATTTTCTGGGGAAATAGGCAATGACTCCACAATGCCATCAGCAGCGTTGAGACTCACATTGATGCATATATAATCTGTTGCAAGATGAGATAATGTAAGGAAAAAACCGCCCCACCATCTCACTGAATACATATTTTGTTCCACAAGAAGGATAATGCGATGGCTATCGTCTACAAAATGTGAAGCATTATAAATCGTGGCAACAAGATTTGTTTCATATCCTACTGATGTTGAGGCAAGCAGCTCGTAACTGGCGGAGGAATAATTCCATATATAAAGCGAGGCTCCGTCATATCCTGATAACCAGCCTTCATTACTTCCTATGCCATTCCACAAAATGTTTATGCTTTCTATATCGCTCACATTTTCCTCTATCTGGAAAACAAAGCGATGAGCAGCATATCCTCCATTGCCTGCAAAATCTTCTTGCATGATTGCATCGTCTGCTGCAATATATGCATACTGAGAGGCAGTAAAAGAAATGGATGGAGTGGAATCGTCAGATGGAGGATTATTAAATGCCTGATAACGATATGCCCATCTATCGAAGCCAGCATTAAATGAAAAATCATATGTGTGTGCTGAATGAGAAGGAAACACTACATCTCCATTTTCGATACTCACATTTCTTTCTCGCCCCACTGCTGCGTCGCCACCAAAATAATCTGTCCAGCATTGCATGGATTCTTCGTTTCCAAAATTTATGATGGGCTCGGGTTCAACATATTTGCGAATTCTCACATCATCTATAAACCACCCCCAGTAGTCGTTATAAAAAGCATCTATGGTGTCGAAATAGAATCTGATGTATTTTGCATTGGCTGTCATGTCTATACTCAAAAATTTCCATTGAGCATCGGAAGCATGGCTAGAGTCATTATACCATATTTCATTCCACGTTGTGCCATCAACACTATCATATATTATGGTTTGATCATACGCCCCTGCATAACTCTCAACTTCTCTCCAGAACCATATTTCAAGTTTCATATTGCCAGAGCCATTGAATTGTGGAGAAATCGAGCTGCCGTAATTTCGAGCACCAGTATCATAATTATTCGTAATTTCCTGACCATACCATTTTGAATGGTTGCTGCTGTGCCATCTTTTTGATGTTGTGTGCCATAGCCCACTTTCATTCCATGGTAAAGAATTTTCGAAATCATCGAAGAATATGAAAGTCTCTGCTCCATCTGATTTGCTTTCCGCATCTTTATTTCCATAATACATGTATATGGTGGCATTGGTATCTGGAATTTCTGTCACCTTAACCCATATTTTTGATATTCCAGAAACATTCCATTCTTCAATCCAGTACGATAGCTCTTCTTCGCCATTGAATTTTTGCAGCGTGAATCGAATATCGCTTCCATCTGAATTTGCTTTACTGTAATTGAATGTTTCTGGAGTAAGAATTATGAGGATCTGATAATCTGTAAGATTTGTTCCTGCTCTATTAGTCACATTTATCTTGAGCCTATATTTCCATGATAGATTCCACCATGTTTTCCATGCAATTTTTTTCTCCAAAATAACATCTCCTGGGCTGCTTTGAATATCAACATGGCTTCTATTGGCATTTCCGCTACACTCAAAATCTGCCTGTGTAGTTGTTATCCATTTTATTAATCCTCCAACAACGGAAAAGCCATAATCTGTTCCAAGCCATGCATATTCGGTAGCATGAAGATACACACTGCTCATAAAAAAGGCAAATGTTGCAATTATGGTAAGTATTGCCAATTCTTTTTTCATTCTATTTAATTTGCACAACTATCGCCATCAAAGTTCCAAATATAATTGAAATACCTATCAGCAGCAGAATTTTCTTCCTCGCACTCATGATATTAATGAAAGAGGAAAGAGGTGGGATTACACCTCTGATGTAAAGTGGAATTCTATGTAGCCGTCATCATAATCTCCCATTGCTGCACCTCGTGTATCAATGGAAATCTGCACCCACACAAAATCTGTTGAACCGCTCGTCGCCGTTGGAGTGCCAGCAGCATACCTTATATTATCATCTGTATCCCATGGAGTGGCTGTTGATGCTCCATTCATATTTGTCACATTATTGTTTCCGGCGGCAAGAACCCAGTAGCCAGAAACCGCTGCCCCATTCCACAAAAGCACATTTGTATCAGATGTTGCATCTTTTGTTGCATCTGAATGAAGCCATATTCTCACATAACTTGCCCCGCTTCCGTTAACACTCACCCCTGTAATATTCACCGGGAAGCCTTCTTCATTTACTATTGCAAATGCTGCCGTATATGTTTTGTTCATCCCCTTTGGAATATCTCCAAATTTTAGAACCATATTTCCTGTTGTACTATTTACTCGAAGCAATCTATGTCCATCTGTTGCGTTATCAAGGGCAACAAATCTTATAAAGCCCTCGGATGGATGTACCACGCTGAATTCATAGCCCATTGATATCGTTGCATATTGTGTTGCTATCGCCGCTGATAGCACAGCTATACCCACACCTACCAACAATATTTTCTTTCTTATATCCACAATCATCCCCTCCACTTGTCCAAGCAGGCAGCATATATA
>JAGHBD010000032.1 GCA_021161135.1 Thermoplasmata archaeon | reverse complement strand
GTGTAGTGGAAAAATATGCTTTTAAACTTTGCGAAATTTATATATAAAATTATTTGATTTATCGCAAATATCATAATTTGTGATAGTATGGCTGAGAGGGTGAGAAAGAAACTTAGGGAAGTGCTGAAGCGGTGGGGTTTTGGAGAGATTGAGGCAGATATATTTGCGACGCTTGCTACAAAAGATGGTATGACAGCCAATGAAATTGCTCGTGAAATTGGCTGTGCGTATTCAACGACCATTAACTCGCTAAATGTTCTCCGCAGAATGGGTTATGTTGAAAGGACAAGAAAAGACAGGAAATTTGTTTATTCTGCGAATATAGATTTTGTAAAAATAATGGATGAGGAGATGGACAGAATTTCGAAGCTCCTGAAAGAACTGCGTAAGGAGATAAAAGGGCTTAAAGGAATATACAGAGAAAAAATGAAAGAACTCGCCATAAAAGTTGAGAAGGCATTGAATTACATAGAGGGAAAAACAGAAATGGAGGGAATAGAATGAAAACGGCAACAGCAGTTTCAATATTAAAATCCACAATTGGCAATCCAGTTACTAGAAGCATACTCAAATCAATGAGTGTGTATTGTGAAAGAGACGGGAAAAATAGAATAGAGGTGGCAATTGAACTGTACACTGGAAAAAGAGAAGATGCCTGCCTTGCCTGCAGGGTAGCAGAAAAAATCATCAGGAGAGTGCTTGTGAAGGGAGGAGAAGCGTTTGGATTGAGTGAGGAAGAGGTGAAGGAGAAATTTAAAGATTCATATTGGGCTAAGGCGCTTGCTTCAACAGTCAAGGGCATTGCATATTTTGGGGTGCGTCGCCCATTTACGGCAGGTGCGCCCTATCAAGTCGTGTGGGATGTAACTACAGCTTGTAATCTAAGGTGCAAACACTGCTATTCTACGTCGGGAAAGAAAAGAGAGGACGAGATGAACACGGAGGAGGCGAAGCAGGCGATAGATAAGATGGCGAGAGCAGGAGTGACGATTCTGGCTTTTTCTGGTGGCGAGCCGTTAGTTAGGCGAGATATTTTTGAGCTTGCAAGATATGCTGCTGATAAAGGGATGTATGTTGCAATGGCAACGAATGGCACACTGATAACAAAAGAAATGGCAAGAAAGATGAAGGAAGCGGGCATACAGTTTGTTCAGATCAGTCTTGATGGAGCAACAGCGGAAGTGCATGATGAATTTAGGGGTGTGAAAGGAGCTTTTGAAAGAACAGTGAGAGGAATAAAAAATTGTGTGGAGGAGGGATTTTTCGTTGAGGTTTCGACAACTGCAACCCGCTTTAATTACAAACAAATTCCAGAAATTATTGATTTGTGCGAAGAGCTCGGCGTTAATTGGTTTATGGTTTTCAATTTTGTTCCAACAGGGAGAGGAAAGTTTATAGTTGAAAATGACCTCTCGCCAGAAGAAAGAGAAGAGTTGCTCAAAATGCTCTGGAATCGCTCTAAGACGGCGAAGGTGCAATTACTTTCGACTGCTCCACAATTTGCAAGAGTTGCTCTTCAGGAGGAAGAAAAGGAAAGAAGCGATGAAGTTGTTGTGCCAACTCACTTTTACAATCCAAAGTTGCATGGGCAGCTTATTAGCTTAGCAGAATTTATAGGCGGATGTGGTGCAGGTCGTTTTTATCTTGCAATGGAACCCAATGGCGATTTGCAACCATGCGTTTTCTTTCCATTAAAAATAGGCAATATACTTGAGGATGATTTTGAAGAAATATGGAGACATAACAAAATTCTGGAGGAGTTGCGAAATAAAGATATCATAAAGAAATGTGGCTCATGTAAGTATCGATATTATTGTGGAGGGTGCAGGGCAAGGGCATATGGCTATTTCAACGATTATTTAATGCCTGATCCCGGCTGCATATACAATAAGGCAGAATATTTGACGGCGATAAAGCAAATTTGCACAAAAAATATATAATCCTGGCGTATGAAAACTTGCATGAGAGAAGAGGAAAAAGTAAAGAGAATCATTAAAGAAGAGGAAATAAAATGGGTTCAACTCCATCTTACAGATTTGATAGGAGGGCTTAGGATTCTGCATCTTTCATCCGATGAATTTATCACAGGAGTTATGAGGAATGGTTGCAATTTTGATGGCTCCTCCATAGGTTTTGTAGGTGTTGAAAAATCGGATCTTATAGCTTTGCCAGATATGAAAACCTTTTTGAAATTACCACATGAGAATGATGAGGCGAGAGTTATAGCTAATGTGTACGATACCCGCCTAAAGCCATTTCCTGCTTGCCCTCGCCAGATTCTTTTAAAAGCAGTTAATAAACTCAAGAGGCAAGGCTTTACACACATAAAAGTTTCTCCAGAAATGGAATTTTATGTAATAAAAGAAGTGAATGAAAATTATACAAACAAAAATAGATACTTTGCTCCTCCTCCAATTGACGAATCAAAGGACTATAGAAAAAGATTATCTGCAGCTCTTATAGAGAGTGGGTACCATGTAAAATATCATCATCATGAAGTAGGACGAACACAGCATGAAATAGAGATAAGAGAGTTAGACGCAATTGAAGCTGCTGATTTTTGTATGTATTTTAAATATTTATCAAAAGAAATTGCTCAACTTTATAATTTCTTGGTTACCTTTATGCCAAAACCCTTTTCAGATGATGCAGGAAATGGAATGCACATGCATATAAAACTTTTCAAGGGAAACAAAAATATTTTTTATGATGAGAATGATGATTATCGTTTGAGTCAGATAGCTAGATATTTTATTGGTGGAGTCTTAGAGCATGCAAAAGGCATTGCAGCAATAGCGAATCCAACTATAAATTCTTACAAGAGATTTGTTCCGGGCTTTGAAGCTCCATGCTATATTACGTGGGGAAGATATAATAGAAGTGGCTTGATAAGAATACCTGCAAAAAAAGATGCTGATATAGAAGTTAGAGGTGCTGATCCAGCAGCTAACCCCTATCTTCTTTATGCTGCAATAATATATGCGGGAATTGATGGAATTAAGAAAAAAATTGAATATGAGCCACTCGAAAAGAATGTATATCTAATGGATGAAAGAGAAGTTAAAAAAAGAAAAATAAGAAAACTACCATCTACTTTGCAGGAAGCAATAGAAGAGCTTTTGAATGACGAGGTATTAGTATCTTCCTTAGGAAAGACTGTAATCGAGATGTTTGTAGAAAAGAAGAAGAAAGAGATAGAGAAATACTCTAGGGAAATAACAGATTTAGACTACGAATTGTATTTTGATTGTTAGCAACTCTGTTTCAATGCTATATTCCCACCACTGCCATCGTCGCCCCCGCCACATAAGTTTCCTCATAGCCTTTCCATACAAATGTTACAGCCACACCAACAAAACGGAGAAGAATATATACAGAAGGCAGATCATCATCTTCTACGCCAACATTCTGATAGCCGAGTAGCCCCAAACTGCATATTTTCCCGCTGCCTGCCACAATCCAGGCGGCGGCGGGAAGATAAATTTTGGGTGTAAAGATTGCATAGAAATAAATGGAATAGAAAAGAAGTTTAAGGAGCATTGATGGGAAACCAATTTTTTCAAAGAAAGTGTAGAGGAATATGGTAAGAAGAGAGGTGGGAGTTTCAATCCATGAATTTATTCCATAGCCTGCAACTAAGCAAAAGGCATTCATCATTAGATTGAGCCTTTCCCATGCCTTTGTTCCATTCGCCGCTATATCATAAATTTCATCTATTATGCTCTCAGCATCATTGAGCAATCCATGCCTCTGCAGTTCATATAGAAGAGCGGGTAGCATATTCAAATTTTCCATTGTTTTTTCAAACAACATTTTTATTCTTTCTGCATCTTCAGCGGCAAGAGTTCTCGTTTCCATATCGCCGCCATATGTTCTTACATAAACAATTACATTTTCATGTGCTGCAGAGATGAATGGTATACTAAGGAACATGATAGCAATAAGAATAGATGTCCCCCTCATCGTAAAAAATCTAAAAAACGAATATAAAATTTTGCCTATAAAGTAACACAACCCCCTATCCCACAAAGATAAAAAAGGAAAGATTAGGTGGCAGTGCTGTATGTTGTTGCCTCCTGTTTTGAAACAGATGCATCCGCTGCCTGAGCATCAGCTGTAACTGAGGTATCGGAAGAGGTTGAGACAACAGAAGCATCAGTAGTATCTACTGTGTCTGTTGTCTCCGTTGGGGTAGGTGTTGGTGTAGGTGTTGGAGTGGGTTCAGGGTTATTGCTTGAAACCGTAAAATGCCACACTGGTCCCTCCATCACGGCTCCATATTCATCTTCTGCAACTACTTTCCAGTAATATGTTGTTCCTGCAGTTAATGTTGCGGAGTAATGATAGCTGCAGGTATTTTCAATTGTGCCAATTAAAGTGCTCGGTGATGTTGAGCCAAAATAAATGTAATAGGTAACGTTATCTCCATCTGGGTCTCCTCCATTCCAGCTCAAAGTAATACCATCGAGTGTAGAGCTCGTTGCCTGATAAGCGTCCAGTGATTGAGCGGATGATGATATTTCATTAGATGATGTAGTCGTTTCAACAGTATCAGCAGATGCTGTTGTAACAGTACTATCTACCGAATTTGCTGCAAGATTTGTATCTCCAGATGTAGAGGATGAAGTAGATGCTGTTAAGGCACCATCTACAGAACTGGCATCAGTTGATAATTCGTTGGAAGAAGTAGTTGTAGATGATGATGCATATACTGTTGCACCATCACTGGGCGATGGATTGGATGGAGTGTATGGGGGGCTGTTCTGATAAGCAAACCATTCAACAATCTTCAATACAAAATTACCCTCTGTAGTTATTTTAGAGAAATCGATCTTATCAATTGAATCACCTTTTGTTCTATCAGGGCTGGTTGTATGATAGTATGGATATCCTTCATATACCAGGCTTACGTGGTTGGATGTTATAATATCTAGTGGCTGCTTTTTGAGGAACCAGACAGGGGAAGGTGTATAGGGGACTCCCGTTTTTTCCGATGCATATTGCAATGCATCATCAAATAAATCCTTTTTGTCCACCCGATATATTGCAGTAAGATATCCTGTCTTTGCAAAAACCATATCTACATTGATTTGTGCCACTATTTCCTTATTATCGCTGTATTGCTTTGAACCTACCTGGTAATATTCTTCGCCAGTAAAAGCAATAAATTTAATGTCGTATCTAGGCTTAGGTGCATTTTCAAAAGCTTTTGCTATTCCTATCATTGCGGCAACACCTGAAGCATCATCAACAGCACACTGTCCCCACCAGCTATCGTAGTGGGCAGAAATAACTATACATTTCGAATGATCCTTACCGGGTATCGTCCCAATGACATTATAAGAGGTTACATCTTCATATTTATTCTTCTGTATAAAGGTGATACTCACCGTATAGTTGAGTGGATCTTCAACGAATTTTCTTAGCTCCTTCCCCTCTTTCCCAGGAATTGATAGACCAGGTATAGGCATTTTTATCTCTATCCCATCTATTGCCATCTCAGATGGTGGAGCCATAAAGAAGGTATAATCGCTATCTGAATGCCCGGAATCGTACAATATGAAGGCACTGAATCCATGACGTTTCCATCCACGTGAGAGGAGAGCATAGTCGTAAGAGTTTTCTGGATTCTTTTCATATAACATGATTTTATTTTCCTCCCCGTCATCAATATCTGTGGTCTCTATATTATGGGTTGTAATTACAGTTTCATTTGGTGCTCCTATAAGAGGAAAACATGGAATCTCTGTATGGTTCCATCCTGGCTCTATTTTTCCAGTTGTTAAATTTATTACCGTTACTATAAGTTTGTAACTATCATCATCTATCCATTTTTTTATCTTTGTATTTATTGGTACCTTTTTGGCGTTCGGGAGATGTTCCAGAAGATAACTTCTTGCAATCTCTTCTCCCGTTTCTCCGAAACACCTGCCATATTTATAATCTTTACCAATATTTGTAAGACTCACCAGAGCATCTTTCACAGCTTCCTCATCTATCTGTAAATCAGGCATAATATCGTTGTTATCGCCACCGCTGCTTCCAGTAATTACATTTGCCTCAAGTTCAGCAGCATTTACAAATGGCATCAACATAATAAAAACCAAGATGGCTAAAATTTTCTCCCACCTCATCTTAACCACCATATTTATATTCCATATATAATTATAAGTATTTCGAAAGATATAATTATATATAATGAATAAATAAATTGCACATAATGACTTAAGAGGTGAAAAGAGTGCAATAGAAAGTTAATAACAAAACAAATTTTAAATAACCATTAAAATTTATTTTTCATGAAAGGAGCATTACTTGCTCTTCTCTTTGCTACCATTCTACTCATGCCTTTATCCTTACAACAGGGTCTACAGGATTCTCCTTGGCCAATACAGGGACATGATTTGAGGCACAGTGGAGTAAGCCAGTATGATACGAGTCAAAATAAAGGAGGAATATTGTGGAGAGTGGAGATAGGAGAGATTGGATATCATGCTTCCACTCCTGTTATAGACAAAAATGGGATAATTTATGTAGGAACAACCTATCTATTCG